>JAEZJB010000121.1 GCA_023415845.1 Chloroflexota bacterium
TCATACTGGCCGAATTCATGCAGTGGCTAACGTTAATCGTGTTCAACGTGCTCGGTCTCAGCCTCCGGCAAACGCTCACACCGAACCACCTGCTGGGTCGCGTGGCGGCGTCGAGCCAGGTGCTCTCCCAGGGCATGATGCCGATCGGATCCCTGCTCGGCGGCACGATCGGCAGCATCTGGGGCGTGCAGGCGGCGTTGCTGGTTGGGGTCGGCGGGATGTTCCTGGCTGCAGTCTGGGTGATCTGGTCACCAGTCCGCACGCTCCGCGTGCTCGCGACCGAGGAGGTCGAACGCACAGCCGAAGCATGAACAGATTTGCGGACGGGGCTTGACGACTCCTCGGTTATCAAGATCCGGGGCGCAAAAAAGCGGGACGTTGGTGAACGTCCCGCTCAATCATGTTTCCGACTGGTGAACGCCTGTTAGGAGGACGTACCCGGAACCGACGTGCGGCCCATGCCGGCCGGAGCCTCGTCGTCGCGTGGCTGAATCGGCTTCTGGGCCGTTCCGGTCGGCACGATCCACTCTTCGCGCATCCACTGCGCCTGCCAGGGAATGCCGACCCGGCTGTTGTCATGTCCGGAGAAGTCCACGAGGTACAGCGGGATCGCATATGGCCCACGAGGATTGATCTCGGTCACTACGCCGGTCGCTCCGTCGAACTTGGCTTCCTGGGACGTGGTGTACATCACGCTGATGCCCATCACCCCACGCTTGCTCTTGCCCCGCGGCATCTGGACCTTGACTTCATCACCTATCTGAAAGCGAGACATGGACCTGTGGTCTCCCCGGCTCTGGCCGAACGGGCGCCCGCCGGCGCTCCAACACGTGCCTTAAGTATAGAAGACCGAATCTTCCCCCGCGTATGGGTGCCAGCCTTACTTGACCTTGCCATGCGAACCGCCATGATGGATGGAGCGTGGCAGCGGTCCTCTACACTCACGGCTTCCTGCCAGTCCTACGGGCACGCCGCCGACCGGGAGCCATGGCCATCTGGTTTCGGTCCGGATGCGGGCCAGCATGAGCCCTCACTCGGACACTCGCTGGCGCCCCCCACGAGCCAAAAGACCCCTTCAAACCTCAACTCATCAGAATCAATCTCCACATTGATATTTTCAATTCACTGTTGACAAATATCAATGTCGGACGTAATCTCTCCTCAACGGTGAGGTGAACCGGCACTGTTGCCGGTCTGGCACACAACGGGGTGTGCGCCCACCACACTCGTCAAGGAGCATTTCGCATGAGCAATGGGTTCGGATCGGGCAATGCGCCCGCGTTGTATCAGGTTCCAGGTCAGTGCCCGGTTTGCGGCGGTGAACTGCACGTCACTCGCCTTGAGTGCGGCCACTGCCACTCCGGTATCGACGGCAACTTCGCTCTCGGCCGCTACGCGCGTCTCTCGCCCGACCAGCACGACTTCCTCGCTGTCTTCCTCAAGAACCGTGGTGTCATCAAGGATGTGGAAGCCGAACTCGGCATTTCCTACCCGACCGTGCGAGGACGCCTGGATGAAGTCATCCGCAGCCTTGGCCTGGCCTCGGGCGCTGACGACCAACTCCGACCGAGCCAGGTTCGTGAAGAACGACGCTCGATCCTGGAGCAGCTTCGGGCCAGGGAAATCACGTCCGAAGAAGCGGCCACCCGCCTGGCTGCCCTCGGTGGGAAGGCTGACTGATGACCGATCCCAAACCAGGTTCGGGCCTTTCCGACGAGCAGCTCGAGATCCTGCGTCTGGTCGAGAACCAGTTGATGTCGGCCGATGAGGCCGCCCGCATCCTCGAAGCCCTCGACCGAGCCAACCAGCCAACTCGCTCGTTTGCCATGGGGCAGCCCGCTCCGCCACCGCCGCCGGCGCCCATCCAGCCGCCCACGGAAGGAAAGCCCGGCAACATCAGGATTCGCATCACCGACCTTGGCACCAACCAGGCCCGCGTGAATCTCGTCCTTCCCTCCCGGTTGGTGGACTCGGGCATCAAGATGGTCAAGCGGCTGGCCCCCGAGCAGATGGCCATCCTCGATGGCCGTGACATCCGCCGGTCGATGGAAGAAGGATTCTGGGGACCACTCCTGGACATCACCGACGACAACCAGCGGGTGGAGATCATTGTTGAGGGTGGCCCACGCGACGAGCGATCCGCCGATGCATTCGATACGAGGAAGCTCCCATGACCGATCAGACTGCCCACGACGGCGACACGTCCAAGACCGAGGAGATGGCGATGACCGGTTCCAACGCCCTGACCCCAATCGGGAACACCAACGAATTGCAGCAGTACATCGGATTCGATCCCGCCAAACCCCTGATGCTGTCGGTCACCAATGCCAGTGGCCAGGTTCGGGTTTCGGGGTCCGCCCGCGAGGGTGTCTGGCTGGTCGTGCGGCGCACCGACGGCAAGACCGACGAACCAGGCGCCATGATTCCGATCACCGTCTCGATCGACGGCAATTCGATCTCGATCCATCCGGACTGGTCGGTGGCCGGTGGGTTTACCGCCCTGGCCAAGAAGATCAAGGACCAGCTTCAGTACGGCTTCAACGCAAGCGAATGGGACCTGAGTTCCCTCCGCCTCAGCACCGACCTCAACTACGACATGCGAGTTGAGATTCCGCTGAGCCTTGCCGAAGGGTCGAAGGTCTCGGTCAAGACGGCGAGTGGTGCGGTCACGCTCGACGGCATCGACGCCAACCTGTCGGTAATCACCGCCTCCGGCGCAATTTCCGCCAGCGGATTGAGCGGCATCGTCTCTGCCCACTCCGCCAGCGGCGCCATCGCACTCGGAGCTGTCAACGGCAGCCTCGAAGTGAATGCGGTGAGCGGCGCGGTCTCGGTGCGAGGTGGCGAAGCCTGGACCGCGATCCGCACGGTCAGTGGCCGCATCGGCATCAGCGACTTCACGATGAAACACGCGCGCATCGCGACCGTCAGTGGCGCCATCGATGCCCACGTCTCGGCCAACAACGCCCAGTCCTATACCTTCTCGACCGTCAGTGGACGAGTCGAACTGGACGTGGCCGTTCCGGCTGGCGTCACCTCGACGCTCGTCAGCCGGTCAGCCTCGGGATCGGCGGCAGCGGACGGCGACTGGACGCCTGTCGACCGCCGTTCCTGGAAGATGGGCACGGGCGAGACCGGACCCGCCTTCGACGTCAAAACGGTCAGCGGTGCGTTGCACAGCAGCGGTCGCCTCGACGGCGGGATGCTGGCCCTGCGGGAACCGCTGCCTGAATTTGAGCAGCAGCAGGAGTCGGGACGGCAGGATGACTCTCTGCACGACCAGGCTACCCAGCACTTCAATCCCCACAGCGGTTCAAATAACGGTGGGGGCAGCGCTTCGAACCATGGTGGCGTCGATATGGACCTCGACCACATCACCTCCTGGGCAAAGGATTTTGCCAGGGATTTCAAAAAGAACTTCTCGCAACTGGCGACTCCTCCCGAGCCGCTACAGTCCGAGCAGCCAACCCAGCCCATCCCGCCAACGCCTCCACCCACGCCGCCGACTCCTCCGACGCCACCAACGCCTGGCTCGAGTGACAGCGCACCCTGGACCTGGTCATCAACCTCGGGCGCCAAAGCACCGTCGCCGGCTTCCGCCCAGCCGACCTCGCCGCTGAACACGGAAGAACAGGCCGCACCCGCCGATGCGCCCGTGATGCCCGAGCCAGCGAATACCGCCGATGTCGCCGAACAGAGCGGCACCATGAGCGAGGAAGACGCCGATCACCTGCGCGTGCTCGAAGCCCTCGAGCGCGGGGATATCGACGTCGACGAAGCCCTTTCGCGCCTTGATCCAGGAACCACCCGTAGTTCCTGACCTTCCAGGCGAATCGGTGAGGAGCCGGCCCCCTCCGGCTGGCTCCCATCACCGTCGCCGCTGACCTTCCCTCATTCACCCATCCTGCTGCCTCAATCTGGTCCCGCCTCACCGCCGAACTGTGAAGTGGGTACCGGCCTGGCTTCGCGCACCCTTCGTCACGCTGGAAAAGGAGCCCTGCGATGATCGAACGCGACCCACTTCACTTCAACAGCCTCGTCACCAGCCACCAGGAGGATCTTCGACGCGACTGGCTCGCTGCCCATCGGGGCCCCAGTCCCCTGCGAATCGCCGTAGGCCATCAGTTGGTGAAGTTTGGCGAGTGGATCGCCGGACGCCACGACGAATGTCGGAACACACTTGCCGACTCACTGCCGATTGGCACTGTCTCCAATCTCAGCCGTTGACATTGCCGACCACCTACGCCGAATCAAGCCGGGAAGCCATCACATGAGCGCAATCGCCGGGTCCACGACCGGTCCATCACCATCACCGCCGACCAGTTTCCGTCATCAATGGCCCGTTTACGTGCTTTGGATAACGGCCATGGTCTCCATCACGGGGAACATGCTCACGTCGCTGGCAGTCCCGTGGTTCGTCCTCGAAACGACCGGGAGCGCCAGTCGCACTGGTATCACCGCCGCCGTGACCGTCGTTCCAGTCGTCCTCGCGTCGTTCTTCGGCGGCGCGCTCGTCGACCGCATGAGCTACAAGGGGCTCTCGGTTGTCTCCGACGTGCTGAGCGCCGTGACGGTGGCGGCAGTGCCGTTGCTCTACCTCACCACTGGCCTCTCCTTTCCCATGCTGCTCGTGCTGATGTTCATGGGCGCAATCCTTGACGTTCCTGGCTCCACGGCCCGCGAAGCCATGGTTCCTCCGCTGTCGCGACTGACCGGGATCCCGATCGAACGAATCAATGCCAACTTTGGCATGATCAGGGCGGCATCGGGACTGTTCGCCGCACCACTCGCCGGACTCGCCATCGCGTGGCTCGGCCCCATCAATGTGCTGTGGTTCAACGCCGGCACGTTTGCGTTCTCCGCGTTGATGGTATTGCTGTTCATTCCGCGCCTGGCCGGATCCGAACCTTCCGGCTCGTCGTTCATGACCGATGTGCGAGAGGGCTTCCGGTTCGTTCGCACTCACGTCCTGCTCCGCACCCTGATCATTGGGGCGTTGGGCATCAACTTCATGTTCGCTCCCCTCTTCGGCGTGGCGGTTCCGTGGTTCGCCAACCAGGAACTCCAGAGCGTGCGGTCGCTCGGCATCCTGATGGGGGTTGAAGGTCTGGGGGCGTTGGCGGGGGCATTTCTTTATGGCAAGTTCGCGAAATCGGTTTCCCGGCGAGTCTTCCTGAACTCCAGCCTGGTACTCCTGCTGGTGCCGATTCTGCCGCTCGCCTTCTCAACATCCTTGCTGCCGGCCGCAGCCTGCCTGACCGCGGTCGGGATGGGCTCGGGGCTCGTCAATCCGATGATCATGACCTTCGTGCAACAGATCACGCCGTCAGCCCTGCTGGGGCGGGTGATGGGATTGTTCATGGCGGGGGCTTTGATGGCACAACCGGTTGGCCTGTTGCTCGGTGGGCTGGTGGTAAACCGCATTGGCTTCCAGGGTTCGGTGATCGCCCTCGCCGCCATCGGCCTGGCGGTCGGAGCGCCGCTTGCCCTGAGTCCAGTGCTCAGGCAGCTCGACACCATTGCCGAAGAGCCTGATGCGGAAAGCGAGCCAGAAGCGCTCATGCCCGGCGTAGAAGCCGTCTCGCCTCCTGTCGTGGAACGGCAACCAGTCCAGGTCTAGCGTGTTTTTCAGGCTCCCTATCCCGGCTCACAACCGGGCCACAGGAAAGCGCCCGAGCAATCTGCGTTGCTC
>JAEZJB010000129.1 GCA_023415845.1 Chloroflexota bacterium
GGGACCATTCCTTCATTGTCGGGCAGGGCGCCGGCAGGACGATCGCCGACGACCTCGACCTCGACGCTCATGTCCGACGTGCGACTGGCGGCGATGGCATCCTCGACCTCGGAGACGAGATTCGCGAGGGTGGCGGCGCTGACCGAGCGCATGTCGATGACGATCGTGGCCTGGGGGGCGATGGTGTTGACGCTGATGCCGCCCTCGAAGAGGCCAACGTTGAGGCTGGCCTTTGGATCGCGCATCAGCGGGATCGCATCGAGGCGGGAGACCAGATTGGCCATGGCGTGAATGGCGCTGGGTCGACCAGCATCACCCCAGCTATGGCCACCGGGACCGGTCAGCGTGACGCGTAGGCGCCGACTGCCGACGGCCCGGTTGGTAATGCGGCCGAGCGAATGCCCTTCGACGGCAATCGCCGCGCCCACCTGCGGCAGGGCGTCCATCACGGCGCGCATGCCACGCAGATCGCCGAGACCCTCTTCGCCGACGTTGCCGGTGACGAACACATCGACTAGCGGCTCGTAGCCAAGTTGCTGCAGGGCATCCCTGACCATCGCCACGGCAGCGACACTGAGGCTGTTATCGCCAATGCCGGGAGCAGCGAGGATATCGCCGGTGCGGGTCACCGGGAGCGGCGTTTCGCGGGGGAAGACCGTATCGATGTGACCCGCCAGCAACAGGGCCGGGCCGGATGCCGCGCCGGGAATGCGGCCTACGACGTTGGACAACTCATCGAGCGTGACGTCGGCATGACCAAGCCGACGCAGAGTCTCGGCGACGAACCGGGCGCGATCGGCTTCGTCGTTGGTTGGAGCGGGCACGGAGGCGATGGCCGCGGTCAGTTCGGCAATGGGCTCAACGAAGCCCGCCGCGACGGCAGAAACGCGGGCGACCAGTTCGGATGAGAGGGAAGACAAGGGAACTCCCGTCAGTCTGGGGCGACAGTATTCGACGGAGAGTATACAGGGGATGCGAGGGCCCTTCCCTTCCGGCAGAGAGGTGGTGAAATCTCCCGGGCCAGCCGATTGCATGGGATAATGATCAACAGCATTGGAAGGTTCGTACAAACCCCAAATCGGGACGAAGCCGGGCGGGGTCAACAACTACGTGGTCGAAGGAGTCGCTTGATGGCGTACCAGCGGTACGACGCAGTAATCGTCGGCGCAGGCGGCGCGGGCCTGATGGCCGCCATTCAGATGGCGGGCAAGGCCAACGTCGCGGTGGTGAGCAAGCTTTACCCACCGCGATCGCACACGGGAGCCGCCCAGGGTGGCATTAGCGCGGCGCTCGGCAACACCGAGGAAGACCACTGGCAGTGGCACATGTTCGACACCGTCAAGGGTGGCGATTATCTGGTGGACCAGGACGCAGCCGAAGTCCTGGCACGCGAGGCGATCGACGCGGTGCTCGAGCTGGAGCACATGGGCCTGCCGTTCAACCGCACGCCGGACGGGCGGATCGACCAGCGACGCTTTGGCGGGCACTCGCGGAACTTTGGCGAGGGACCGGTGCGCCGGGCGTGCTATGCCGCCGACCGCACCGGACACATGATCATCCAGACCCTGTACCAGCAGGGGATCAAGAATGACGTCAACTTCCTGAACGAGCATCACCTGCTGGACATCATCTTCACGGAAGACGGTGAATGCGCGGGGGTGGTCACCTACGAACTCAAGACCGGTGAGATTCACACGATCCACGCGAAGACGGTGTTGATTGCGTCGGGTGGATACGGCCGCGTGTTCAAGATCACGTCGAACGCGCTGGCGGGCACCGGAGACGGAGTGGCGCTTGCCTACCGCCACGGCATTCCGCTGATGGACATGGAGTTCTACCAGTTCCATCCAACAGGCCTGTACAAGCTCGGCATCCTGGTGTCGGAAGCGGCCCGGGGCGAAGGTGGCATCGTGCGGAACAGCACCGGCGAAGCCTTCGCGGCCCGGTATGCGCCGACGATGAAGGACCTGGCGCCACGCGACATGATGTCCCGCTTCATTTACCAGGAAGTGAAGGAAGGACGGGGGATCGACGGCAAGGACTACGTGCTGCTCGATGTCTCGCACCTGCCGCCTGAAGTCATCGACGAAAAGCTTCCGGACGTGACCGATTTCGCCCGGGTCTACCTCGGGGTGGAGCCGAAGGAAGAAGGGATTCCGATCCAGCCGACCGCGCACTACGCGATGGGCGGATTGCCAACCAATGTCGAAGCCCAGGTGATCCGGGACCCGGCGGGCACAGTGGTGCCGGGATTCTACTCCGCGGGCGAGGCGGCCTGCGTCTCGGTGCACGGAGCGAACCGGTTGGGCACGAACTCGCTGGTGGACCTGGTGGTGTTTGGCCGGCGGGCCGGACGGCACATGCTGCAGGAAATCCAGGAGCGGGACTTCCCGGAACTGCCGGAGCGGGTTGAAGAACCGTCCCGCGAGGCCATCGATCACCTGCTGAACCGCTCTGGCGGCGAACGGATCGCCGAGATCCGGAAGGAAATGCAGGAAGTGATGATGGACAAGGTCTCGGTGGTGCGGAACGAGACCGGCCTGAAGGAGGCAGAAAAGACGATTGCCGACCTGCAGGAGGCGTACCGCCATGTATCGATCCAGGACAAGGGCCATGTGTACAACACGGACCTGACGGAAGCCCTGGAACTCGGGTGCATGCTCGACTGTGCCGAAACGATCGTGTATGGCGCGCTCGACCGGACCGAGAGCCGGGGAGCGCACTATAGGGAAGATTATCCGGACCGGGACGACGTCAACTGGCTGGCGCACAGCATGATCGCCCGTGAAGGCGGGTCGATGTCGCTGGAGAAGAAGCCGGTGGTCATCACGATGTTCGAACCGAAGGAACGGAAGTACTGATCCAGCACCGGCAGGCGACCACGAGACGGTTGCGGCAGTGGGCGAGATGCCAGGTCGACCATCGGCCTGGCATATACCAGGGAAAGGCACGATCGTGGAGGTAACCCTTCGCATCAAGCGGTTCAATCCGGAACAGGACCAGAAACCGCACTTCGAGGAATACAAGGTTGAGGTGGAAGGCACCGACCGGGTGCTGGATGCGCTGAACCAGGTCAAGTGGTACCAGGACGGGACGCTGACTTACCGGCGCTCGTGCGCGCACGGGATCTGCGGCTCGGATGCGATGCGGATCAACGGGCGGAACCGGCTGGCCTGCAAGGTGCTGATGCAGGACCTGGGCAAGCGGATCACGCTGGAACCGTTGATCGGGTTCAAGGTCGAGAAAGACCTGCTGGTCGACATGGAGGGCTTTTTCGATGCCTACAAGTCGGTCAAGCCGTACCTGATTGCCGGTGAAGCACCGAGTGGGGCAGAACGACGGCAGTCCCCAGTGGAGCGGGCCCGGTTCGATGACACCACCAAGTGCATCCTGTGTGCGGCGTGCACGACCTCCTGCCCGGTGACCTGGGTGACGGGAGAGTTCGTGGGGCCAGCGGCGATCGTGAATGCCCACCGGTTCATTTTCGACAGCCGGGACCAGGGCGCGGCCGAACGGTTGCAGATCCTGAACGGCGGCAATGGTGTGTGGCGCTGCCGGACAGTGTTCAACTGCACCGATGCCTGCCCGCGCGACATCAAAGTCACCGAGGCGATCGAGCAGGTCAAACGCGCGCTGATTTTCGATCCGGTCTAGCCTTCGCTGGAGCATTGGCGCCATGCCGAATCAATTCAGTTGGGACTACCTGACCACCCAGCCCGCTTCGGGTGACGTGCTCGATGGTTTCACCATCGTGTATGCGGCCCTGATGTTGCTGGGGTTCGTGGTGACCGCCTACATGCACTACCGGCCATGGACCAAACCGTTTGGCACGATGTTCCGG
>JAEZJB010000025.1 GCA_023415845.1 Chloroflexota bacterium
GGGAGCAACGGATGGAGCGGTTTGCGGGCAACTCCGTGGAAGGAACGCCGGTGAGCGCGGGATCGGACAACCTCATTGGCACTGTTCGCGAACTCATCTCCATGATGGGCAAGGGAGGCATTTCCGAACTTGACCTGTCGACAGGGGATATCAGCATTCGCCTTCGTGGTCAGACAGCTGGCGCAGTCGCGACGGCGCCAGCCGCGACGGTCTCGGCAAGTGCTGGCAGTGCGGGTGCCCATGCCGAAGAGTCAGGACACGTGGTGACTGCTCCCATGATTGGGACGTACTATGCGTCGCCTTCGCCGGGTGAGGCTCCGTTCGTGCAGGTTGGCGACGATGTGGAAGTCGGCCAGGTGGTCGGCATCATCGAGGCCATGAAAATCATGAACGAGATCATCTCGGACCGGTCCGGGGTGGTGCTGGAAGTGATGGTCGAAAACGCCCAACCTGTCGAGTATGGCTCGCCGCTCGTGCGCCTTGGAGAGCAGTCGGACTCGCTGGCGTGACC
Source organism: Chloroflexota bacterium (assembly GCA_023415845.1). Lineage (GTDB taxonomy): Bacteria > Chloroflexota > Chloroflexia > Thermomicrobiales > UBA6265 > JACCYX01. The sequence continues at coordinate 512 of JAEZJB010000025.1, forward strand.
TCACAACGCATCCTCGATGTCGGAAGCCTGGCGTCGTATCTCAAGGACCTCGTCGAATCAGACGAGGTCCTTGCTGACATGTGGGTGGAAGGCGAAGTTTCCTCCTTCACCGTCGCTTCCTCCGGCCACGGATACTTCACGATCAAGGACGATCGCTCCGCCATCGATTGCGTCATCTGGCGTGCCGTCCGCCAGCGACAAAGCTTTCAGCCCAGAGTTGGCGATCAGATCGTGGTCCATGGCAGCGCCACCGTCTATGAGCGGACCTCACGACTGCAGATTAGCGCCGACGTGTTGTACCCGGCCGGCGCGGGAATCCTCCAACTCCAGCTTGAGCAGCTCCGCCAGCGCCTTGAGGCCGAGGGGTTGTTTGACGAGGACCGGAAACGCCCGATTCCCCAGTTCCCGGCTCGCATTGGCGTCGTTACATCTCCGCAGGGGTCGGTCTGGCACGATATTCAGCGGGTCATTGAGCGCCGGTATCCGCTGGCTGAACTCCTGCTCTCACCAGCCGCCGTGCAGGGGGACCAGGCACCACAGTCAGTCGCGCAGGCCATCGCTCGGTTCGAGGAGCACCCGGTCGACGTGATCATCGTCGCGCGCGGTGGTGGATCGGCAGAAGATCTCTGGGCCTTCAACGACGAGCGAATCGTGCGAGCGATCTTCGCGGCGCCCGCCCCAGTGATCTCTGCCATCGGTCATGAGACCGACACAACGCTTGCCGACTATGTCGCCGATCGGCGGGCGGCCACGCCTTCGGTCGCCGCGGAACTTGCCACTCCCGACCTGCCTGCCATCGCGCTCGCGCTGGACGATGTACGGATGGCGATGTATGGCACCGTCCTGCGAGCGATCCAGCAACGGCGGGACGTGGTCGCAAGCCAGCAAATGCTGCTGGCGTCGTTCTCACCAGCATCGCAACTCGCACTCATGCAGGCAACCCTGAATCAGGAGAGCGAACGCCTGGTGCGTGCAGCCCGCGAATCCGTTACCGAACGTGCCAGCACGATTGACCGGTACTCTGCCGTCCTTCACGCACTGGACCCAGTGCGGTTGATGCGGAGCGGCTACGCCTGGGTCGAATCTTCCACTGGAGAAAACGTGACGAGCGTCCACGACCTGCATCCTGGCGATACACTCTCGTTGACCTTTGCTGACGGATCAGCCGAGAGTACCGTGAATAGTGTTCGACAGCTTGCTTCCAGGACGCGCACATGACTAACCAGCTAGCGGACCTCTCATTCGAAGACGCCCTGACTGAACTCCAGGACATCGTGGCGCGGCTCGAGTCATCGAAGCTGTCACTTGACGAGACCATCAATGATTTCCGGCGTGGCACCGAGCTAGCGGCCCACTGCCAGCACCTGATCACTGAAGCCGAGTTGAAGGTCACAGAACTCGTCTCATCAAGCTGATTTGCATGCTGCGCAATGCGGGTCGTCGCATCCAGCCGATCCACGCAGACTGGCAAAATCGCTTGAGACCAGAATCGGAGATGCTCGGCATCACCATACGCTGACCTGCGGGCAGCTCCGATCCTCCGTACCGCCGATGACGAAAGCCGCTGAATGACTGCTGAATCCGACTCACCACTGCTCCAGCCCGGCAAGCTGCCTGGTCCACTTCTCGACCGGTTGATCGAGGCCTACCGCACACAACCCGATCCGAGCGTCATCGTGCCAACCGGCTACGGTCGAGATGCTGCGGCCATCACCGTTGCAGCCGAGACGCCCCTGATCGTCAAGAGCGATCCCATCACCTTCGCCACCTCGTCTGCAGCAAGGTACCTGGTTGCGGTGAACGCCAATGACATCGCCTGTCTTGGCGGGATTCCCCGCTGGTTGACCGTGGTGATGCTCATGCCCGAGGGATCGTCCGAGGCGGATGTCGAACAGCAATTCGCGGAACTTCAGTCTGCCTGCAACGCGCTCGACATCGCGGTGATTGGTGGTCACAGCGAAGTTACCGCAGCCGTCAGCCAACCCGTCCTCGTCGGCACGATGATGGGCGAAGCTGGCCCCTGGGGACTTCTCGAACCTGGCGGTGCCGATGTCGGCGAGGACGTGTTCATGACCCAATCGGCCGGCATTGAGGGAACGGCCCTGATCGCACGCGAGCGGGCATCCGATCTGGCTCCGCTGCTTGGGCAGCAGCAGGTGAGTCACGCCGCAAAGTTGCTGAATCTCCCGGGCATCAGCATCGTCCGCGCAGCGCAGGCGCTGTTGGCGACTGGCAAGGTACGGGCGCTTCACGATCCGACCGAGGGTGGTGTCGCCACCGCTATCCACGAACTCGCCGCCGCCAGCGGCTGTGGCGTGGAAGTCATGCGTGATGCCATTCCGGTTCTACCTGAAACAGCGGCCATCTGTGCGCACTTTGGCATTGACCCCATCGGACTCCTGGGGTCGGGAGCGCTGCTCGTCGCCGCCTCTCCCGCAGATCGCTTGAGCATCGAACGGGCTGCACGCGAGGCTGGCGTACCGATTCGGCACATCGGACGGCTTGTTGATGCCGCAGAAGGAAGTACGATGCTCACATCGGCTGGCCTGGTGCCCCTGCCTCGCTTCGATGCAGACGAGGTCACGAAGGTCCTCTAGATATCAGCAGAATGTGAGGTACGCATGACGACGCAACCCGCAGAAATCATTATGTATGCCCGAGAACGCTTCTGCCCCGACGTCACCCGCGCCCGACATCACCTGACGGAGCTGGGCCTGACCTGGACCGAATATGATGTCGAGGCCGATCCAG
>JAEZJB010000219.1 GCA_023415845.1 Chloroflexota bacterium
CCAGGTCGGGAGCGCGAAGCCGGAATTGGCCACGGCCCGCGCGGTGGGGATGAGGGTGGTTCCGGTGGCCACTGCCGCGGCGATCAGCTGTCGTCTAGTCCATCGGGGCATGACGGGAATCCTGTTCATTGATGGAGATGCTGGCCGGGATCGGACCAGGAGAGGTCCGGTCACTCGCCAGCCGTGACTGCTGGCCCATGATACGCCCCGGGTCAAATCGTGCGTGACGGTGATTCAGGTGCGGCATCATCCTTCCGCTCCGACCGATGACACGATCTTGCCTGCAGCCCCCCTCGCCGGAATCGAGCGGAGCGTGGGAAGCGCGATCATCGCCAGCGGCACCAGTGCATTCAGGACCACGAACACCACCAGGGTGGGCTTGACCCCGATGTTCGAGAGCAACTCGCCATAGACGATCAGCCCAACCGGAAACGCGCAGGCGGCTATGGCGTTGCGGGCGCCAAACACCCGCCCGCGCATGCCGGGTGGCACCTGCTCCTGGAAGATCGACATGGTTAGCGGGTTGCAGGGTTCCAGTGCCACGGCCCCAATGAAGATGGCCAGCGCGATCATCCACCACGACGGCATGGTCAGGAAGACGGCGAAGCAGAGCGCCCGGATCGTAAACCCACCGATGATGATCGCACTGCGCGAGACGCGACTGGCGATCGCCAGGTAGAGCAAGTTGCCGACGATCGATCCGGCCCCGAGGGCGCCAAAGATGAAGCCCAGCTCGGCCGCACTACCCAGCACCTCATTGGCATACACCGGCAGGATCAGGCCGTAAATCGGTTCGGCCAGCAGCGTGCCCAACGACCCCGTGGCGACCAGCGCGAAGAGGAGCCGGTTCCCGAGCAGGAAACGGACCCCTTCCCGCACCTCGTACAGATAGGTCCGCACCGGACCCAGCCGTCCAGACACGAACACCGATGGTTCCATGCTCCGGCTCGCCCGGATATCCGGAATGGCGACGAGGGTGATGCCGGCGGCGATCGCGAAGCTCACGGCGTTCAGCCACAGCAGCGTGGTCGGGCCGAGCGCCGCGATCAGGATGCCGGCGAGTGGCGCCCCCAGCAGGCCGGAGATGCGGACCGTCAGCGTGAACCAGGTGTTCGCTCGCTCCTGGTTCATCTTCGAACGGTGAATGAGGTCGGGGAAGAGCGCGAGGCGAGCCGTGTTGCCCGGACCGTCGAGCAGGGCCCCGAGAAAGACCAGCACCAGTAACTGCCAGAACTCGAGGCCGATGGTGGCGTGCAACAGGGGAATCAGCGCGACCGAGACCCCGCTGCAGAGGTCGGAGACGATGGCGGTGCGTTTGGGCCCGACCCGGTCGACGATCACACCCCCAAAGATGCCCACCAGCACGTAGGGAACGGTGCCGACCGCCACGGTGAGACCGGTCTGGCTGGCGCTGCCACCGGTCGCCAGCACGAACCAGGGAATCGCGAGCATGCTGAAGACGTTGCCCAGTCCCGAGATGAAGTTCGCCAGCAGGAGCGCCCAGACTGGACGCTGTGTCAGCCGGTCGAATCCCTCCTCATGGCCGATGGATTGGGTCGGGGACTGGGTCATCTATCGAGACTTCTTCCGAGAACATGTGACACCTGTAGACAAGGCTACACATCATCTGTGTCCCGTTGATGTCCTGCAACTCACCGCGCACTGATTCACGAATATGAATGCACCAGCGTGCCGGGGGCCTGCAATTGGCCCTTTCGAGGTGCTGGTGGACGCTCGGCGAGGGCCGCAGCGTGGCCGGATGGGCAGGGTGGTCCTGTGGGACGCGGTACGATTGAACCGCTGTCCGCAATTGGTGGTCAGTGTCCGCTCCTACCAGGAAGGTTTGACATGGACGGTGACAAGGATCGCATTGAGGGCATTTCCGACAAGGTTGAAGGCAACGTCAAGGAAACCGCTGGCAAGCTCACCAATGACCGGAAGCTTGAAGGCGAGGGCAAGGCCGACAACGTGATGGGTGACATCAAGGAAGGCATCGCCGACGTCAAGGACAAGGTTGGCGAGCTGTTCGGCCACAAGGACGACAAGAACTAGCAACCTGTGGCGTTGCCTCGGGTAACGCCACAGCGAACATGCGGGCCGGAGACTTGTCTCCGGCCCGCGTGCTGTGTCCAGCCCAATGCGCCATGACACCCAACGCGCGATTGGCAGGGAAAAACCATCTTCCGGCAGCGGCCGCCATGATCGCGAATGCTGATAGGATAAAGGAGGACGCCAACCTGATCGAACTGGAGAGGACGTGACTGGATGCCGACCGTCGACGGATTTGAGATAGGGTTGGCCCATGACTCGCCTCGCGAAGCGGCAACACGCGACCTGCTGCTGGACGTAATGGCCACATACGACCTCTCCCGCTGGCGATATACCGACCGGTTGCGGATCAGCGAGTCGGAAATTCCCCACAGTCACCCGCTACTCACCCTGAGCGCTCACCACGATCCGGCCAACTCCCTGCGCCTCGTCAGTTCCTACATCCACGAACAACTGCACTGGTTCTGGCTGCTGGAGGCTCATGCTGGCAAGCTGTCGCGGGTCCGGGAGGCGTTCGAGCAGGCATATCCCGACCTGCCCGTTGGTCCCCCGCTGGGGTGCCGTTCCACTTTTTCCAACTACCTGCACATCGCCATCAACTATTGGGAACTGGACGGGCTGGCCGACCTGATCGGTGTGGACGAGGCCCGTGCCTTCATCGCCCGCAAGCCGTTCTACACCGCGATCTACGGGTTGGTGCTGGACGAGACGGAGCGGATCGGGGACATCCTCGCTGCCCACGATCTGGTCGTGCCGCAACAACCACCGGAACCCCGGCGTTTCCTGCCCATGATCGATGAGCGGTAGAGTGTGCGTCCGGGGCGAACGCTCGTCGGAGTCAACCGAACCGCTTGCAGGCACTCTGGAGGAGGGATGGCTGGCGAGGTTCAGGCTGGGTCGAAGGTGGCGAATTCGTAGCCGTACTCGCTGGTGAAGGCAGCCAGTGCCTCCTGGACTGCGGGATCTGCCGGCACGGCCTGGAGCGGGAGTCCCCGTTCGGCGATCTCGAGGAAGAACCTGTCCATGCCGCCCGGTGAGAAGATCAGCAGCACGTGTACCGGCGCGTCTGACGGATTGGACGGCTGGTGAACGGCTCCCCGCGGCACCACCACAAACGATC
>JAEZJB010000240.1 GCA_023415845.1 Chloroflexota bacterium
AACGTGATACGTACGCATGGCTTCCAAGTCTAAAGCAACTGGCAGCCCCGGCAAGGCGTCACGTGGGAAGGATCGTCGTTCGGGCAACCCGGTTTGCGCTGCACAATGGCGGAGGGGATCCGGGTGATCGCGGCAACCTACCCGGTTGTGTTCACGCCGTGGTGCCAGGCGTCGTTACGGTTGCAGGGCCGCCAGGTCGGACGCGAGTTGGGCAACCGAGACCCGACCATCGTGGACCGCCGCCACCATCCCGTTGCCGTCGATCACCACCGTATACGGCACCGACCTCGCCCCGTACCGGTTCGCCACCACGCCGTCGCTATCCAGCAGCGTGGTATACGTCGCGCCCGCCCGGTTCAGCGCCCCTTCGACCCGGCTGCCGGTTTCGTTCGAGGCAATCCCCAGCACGACCACATCGTCCACGTGGCTCGTACTGATCTGCTGGAAGACCGGAATCGCATCGATGCAGTCGAGGCACCAGGTTGTCCAGAACTGCAGCACCACCGGGGCGCCGGTCAGGTCGGAGAGCGTCACGGCCTGCCCATCGGTGTCCAGCAGCCTGAACGCCGGGGCCGGCTGGCCCACCTCGACCCCTTCCACGTTCGTCGCCACCGCGACACCCCGCGCGTCGAGCACCCCATAGCCGGCGACCGCGTCGGGTCGGCTCCGCTCCGTCACCAGGGTCACTAGCACCAGTACCGTCACGATCGCGGTGCTCGCGACCAGCCGCAGGTCGATCCCGGCCGCCCGCGCCCGGTCCATCCTCGACTGGCGCGGGGCAGGACGGACCGACCGGGACGCACGAACCGGCGCAGGAGTTGCAGGTTGGCGCACGGTCATGCCCGCCCGGTTCGCGGGGGGAACCGGGCGGGAACTGGCGGGTCGAACGGGCCGATCAGACATGCGGGGCCACACCATTCCTGGCTTGCCGTGCCCGGCGACGAACCGCAGGCGGGCGAATCAGCCCAAAGCATACAAGTGCGCCCGAAGCGTGGCTATCGTTCTAGACATCCACCTTGTACGTCAACGTCAGTTCATCGGCCGGTACGCCCCGAATCCCCCAGTTGTGGCGCGGGGTTTCCATGATCGTGATCTCGACGTCCTGCGGCTCGATCCCGCACCGATCCGCCAGCGCGGCGAACACCTGGCGGATGAAGTCCTTTTTCGTCTCCACTGTCCGCCCCTCGAACATCGAGACTTCGATGATGGTGTACCGGCGGCTCCGGTCGCTGGGAAAGATGAAGTCGGCCGAATCGAGTCCGCAGAATCGGTGAAACCGCTTCTCCTCCGGCAATCCAAGGGCTGCCATGGCGCTGGCGTGAATCGCATCGGAAATCGCATCACGATGCCGGTTGAGGTGATCGTGCAATCCGTAGATCTTGATCTGCGCCATGACGTCGCCTGACTCCTCGTTCCTGTCATCCGCTCCTGCCGAAGCATACTCCCGCCAGGCGGCACCGTCTCCTACAGGTCACCCCCGCTCGCGATCGCCTGGATCGCAAACCAGATGCCGAACCCGATCAGCACCACCCCGCTGATGCCGGTAATCCAGCGCATCACCCGCTCGTTGACGAACCGTCGCCCGAAATGAATCAGGATCGCCAGCAGCGTCACCCAGCAGAAGATGCCAAGGAACACGCCGCCCACCAGCACCGGTGAGCCCGCCCGCCCCACTTTTGCCACCGCTTCTGCCACCAGCGCCGACCCCACCGACAGCCAGTACACGATCCCCATCGGATTCAGCACCGCCATCAGGAAGCCGGTGGCAAACGCCCGCGAGCGCCCCCGCGTCACCGGCGCTCCCGTGAATTCGACCGGACCACTGATCGCCTGCCGCACCCCCATCACGCCGATATACGCCAGCATCAGCGCACCCGCTGCGTAGAGCGGCACCCGGAGCAGCGGCCGGTCGGCCACCTGTGTCACCCCGGAGACGATCAGCGTGGCGAAGATCGTGTCTGCGGTCAGGGCACCGAGACCAACCAGCCACCCTGCCCGCGAGCCCTGCAACAACCCACGCCGGATGATCTCGATGTTGATCGGGCCGATCGGTGCCGCCAGCACGATCCCTACCCCCATGCCGGAAAAAAGGAGCCCCATCACCTGGCCGGCATTCATCGCGGCGGCATCTCCCCATGTCCTGTCGCCACCCGCAACCACGAAGACCCGTTAATCGGCGCCAGGCTCCCTGCTAACACCATCGTCATTCGGCAAATTCCGGTGTTGCCGCGCTCAGAAGCGCCGTCGTGGCGCTGGTTCCCCACAGCGTCTCCAGCGCGTCGGCCAGTTCCTGGGTCAACGCCGGGATGCTCGTCTCGGACCCGGGATGGACGGCTTCCGCCACCAGCAACACCGAGGTCGTTTCGGGGCGAATGGCCGAACGCCCGCTCTGCCGGTTCGACCATCGCCGGGCGTGGGCATACCCGCCATCGTCGGCAAAGACGATCTCGCCCGGCTCCGGCGTTTCGTCCTCGCCGCCAAACGTCAGGTACCGTTCCGTTCCCGTCGCTGGGCGCACGATCAGGTCGCCCTCCACGTTGGCCACGTCGAACGCCGCGATCGGCGTGGCCCAGGCCAGCGACATCGCGTTGTAGAGGTCGATCAGCGGATGAATCGACGGCAGCGAGTCTTCCTTGCGAAACCGCCGGAGCAATGCCTCGGCGGCGCAGCGATACTGGGTTGGCTTGAGCCCCATCTTCGCGAACGTGCGGCGCCACGCCTGGATTTCGGGAAACTCACCCTCCGATCCTGTGGCCAGTCTGTTTCGTGCCCGGTCACACAGTGGTGGCAACAGGGGACTGGCATCGACGTCCGGCCGAATGCCATCGATCCGGATCACGCCGGCGTGGAGGTCGGGTGCGAGTTCGTGAACGGCAGGATGGTGACCAAATCGCATGAAGGCATCCTCGCTTGTCTGAACCAGAGATTGGGGCTGGTTCATGGATAATAGCCGCAGTGGCTCGGGGGACGCATGAAGGAGCAGGCAGCAATGGATACGCAGCCAGACATGCGGTCCCGCACGCTGGCCGTAGTGGCGTTGCTGGCTGCCACCGCCGCATTCGGTGTGGTCGGTCTCATCACCTCCGCCCAGGGAGAGAGTGGTGGGATCATGGCCACCCCGGCGGTAGTAACTGCCCTCGCCGCCTTTTGTGTGCTGTTTCCCGACACCCGCGGCTTTGGCCTGCTGCTGGCCTGGAACGCGCTCGGGTTGGGACTCGCACTGCTGCTGGTCGCCATCTTTTCGGTCGGAGCGTTGATGGTCTTTCCGGTCGTGCTCGTCATTCTCGCGCTGGCATCCTGGCCGCGTGGTACCGGAGATCGCCTCACCACCTGGCCGACTCACCTTGCCTTTGCCGGTGGGCTCGCGGTCATGCTTGGCTTCCTGCTGCTGGCCGATCGTCTGGTGGCCGGAGCCTGATCGATGCGCGGCGGTGATGCGGGATGGTCCTCGAAACGGGTGATTTCCCCCACCGCGCTTCGGCGCTTTGGGGAATGTCCCCATCGTGTCCGCCTCCGCTACATCGACGACATACTCGAACCCAAATCGTTCAAGGTGGATCTCTCCAAGGGCCGCATCACCCACGAGCTGATGGCTGCCTCGTTGCGGCGCATCCGGCAGGGCAGCCTGGAGTTCGGTGAGAACTGGTGTTTTCAGCAGGTGGAACGTCGATTGCCACCGCACGAGTTCCCGTCCCCGGCGGCCCGGCAGGCCCACGCTCGCGACGTTGCCCACTGGGTCACCTGGGGCCTGAACCAGATCGACCGCACCGCGACCATCCTCCGCATCGAGAAAGGCGCCAGCCGGGAAGTGCCTGGCCAGGGGTCCGGCTCACCCCTCCGCCTCTACACCCGCCCCGATCTCGTCCTGCTCCATGACGAACGGGATGGCCCGCTCGTCGAGTTCATCGACTTCAAGACCGGTCGCGAATACGAGGATCACCTCGTGCCGGCCATCATGGGCTATGTCTTCACCAACGCCCTGTCACCAGACATCCCGCCCTCATCAGGCCTCCGGATGCGCTTCACCTGGTACTGGCTCGCCGAACGGCGCTCGACGTCTCGCGACCTGACGCTCGACTATTCCACGGAAAAACTGGAAGAGGTGCGGGCAATCGTCGACCGCTTGCTGGCCGAGCGTGAGTGGCGACCGCAACCATCCCATCTCTGTCACTGGTGTCCCTATCGCGGCAATCCCTGCACCGCGCTCGCCGATGCCGCCAACGACGCCGTTCGCGACGACTAACGCCTGTCCAGACCATCCCTTGCGTGTGCCCGGCAACCCGCGATACTGACTCCACCCCAACGTGGGGCCTCACCCCAGGACTGGACTTTCGACGCCCGATGCAATCCCCTCCCGCTTTCGCCACGCTCTCCCCACGCCGCCTCATCCGGCGTGGTGGCTTCCTCGGCTGGTGGATGCTGGCGATCTGTGGACTGGTGGTCTTCGGTGCCGCCTACGGGCAGACCTACACGGTCTCGGCCTTCGTCGATCCTGTCCTTGCCGACCTCGGCATCTCCCGCTCGGTGCTGTCGATCGCCTATGCCCTCGGCACGGGTGTTGGCGGCGTGGTCATCCTCGTTCTGGGCCGCCAGATCGATCGCTGGGGTAACCGCAAGGTGATGGTGATCGGGGTCGTCGGTCTCGCCGCCGGCTTGCTCGTGCTGAGCTTTGCCGCCGGACCCTGGTGGCTGTTCCTCGGCTTTCCGTTGATTCGCACGTTTGGCCAGGGCACCATGCCGCTGGCCGCCCGGGTGCTGATTCCCAACTGGTTCTTTCGCTATCGCGCCCGTGCCTTTTCCCTCCTGGGTCTCGCCACCACCGCCTCCGTCGCGTTCCTGCCCCTCCTCAACGAGTGGTTGATCGAGCGTGTCGGCTGGCGCATCACCTGGCGTCTCGCCGCCCTTGCGTCGATCGTGGTCATCGTGCCGATCGTGGTCCGCTTCGTCCGCAATCGCCCTGAGGATGTCGGCCAGCTGCCCGATGGTGCGATCCGCGACCTCGCCACCGGCCTTGCCCCCGTCACGGATGCCGGGGTCGGGCTCACGCTCGCGGCAGCACGGCGCACCGCGGCCTTCTGGGTGCTCGTGATCGCCGGTGCCGTGCCGCCGCTGATCACGACCGGTCTCCACCTGCATCAGGCCGCGATCTTCGCCGATCGGGGCACTCCCACCACCATTGCCCACGCCACGTTCTCGGTCGAAGCCGTCTCGATGCTGGCCGCCACCCTGGCCGTCGGTGTGCTGAACGACCGGCTTTCACCCCGCCTCACGCTGGGCGGCGCAATGCTGATGATGGCCCTCACCCTGGTTGCGTTGCTCTTTGCGGCCAACCCGGTCATCGCCATTGCCTACGGCGCGCTCCGCGGTGCCTCGAACGGGGTGATCGGCATCGCCATCGACGTGGCCTGGCCCACCTACTACGGGCGTGCGCACCTTGGCAGCATCCGGGGGTTCGGCATGGCGGCCAGCCTCTTCGGCTCGGCCATTGGTCCGCTGCCGTTTGGTCTGGCGACCCAGCTGTTTGGCGGCTATCCGCCCACCATCGTCGCCCTCACCGTGTTGCCAATCCTGGTCGCCATGGCCGTCTTCTTGACCCGGCCACCGGCAATACCACTGACCGCAACTACCACTGCCCAGGAGTAGAAACGTGCCCCGCTGGACGAGCCTCAGCGCCCCCGGATGTAGGCATGAGTTGCAGGGACCAGGGCGTGGGGCAATACATCCTGCTCACAGCCGCAGGCCAAGGAAGACGGTTCCTTCAATTGGTGTCTCGTAATAGGGAGCGATCGGCTCGAACCCGAGGCGACGATAGAGCGCCTGCGCGCGTGTCATCGAGGGCAGCGT
>JAEZJB010000051.1 GCA_023415845.1 Chloroflexota bacterium
GCACGGTAGAATCAGGGACCATCGCTCGGTGACTTTCGACCTCGCCAGGGACCATCGCAATGCCTGACCTCCACGTTCGCCTGGCCGAAGAAGATGACGAAACCGCCGTTTCGCCCGTTCCCCTCAGCGAAGAGGCCGCGCTCGAGATGCTGCGGACGGCCGACTTCCTGGCGGAGAAGCTGGTGCCATGGGGCTCGAACTACACGTTCGCTGTTGGGCTCGGTACCGATGAGGAGCCCGAACATATCGGTATCTACAAACCGATGGCGGGCGAACGACCCCTGTGGGACTTTCCGACGGGGACACTCTACCTGCGGGAATACGCCGCATTCCTGGTCAGCCAGTGGCTCGGTTGGAACCTTGTGCCACCGACGGTGATTCGGGATGGACCGCACGGACCGGGCAGCCTGCAACTGTATGTTGAGCCAACCGAAGCCCAGGTCGACGAGCGCAGTTTCTGGGGGCGGGAAACGATCGAGATCGAGCGGATGGTGTTGTTCGACCATGTGACGAACAATGCTGACCGGAAAATTGGCCACTGCCTGCTCGACCGCCACGGTCGGATCTGGGGCATCGACCATGGACTGACCTTCAATGTCGATCCGAAGCTCCGGACCGTACTTTGGCAATTCTCCGGGGCACCGATCTCGGAGCCCCTGCTGGCGGACCTGGCACGCATCGACGCGAGCGAGGACGATCTCGGGGCATTGCTCTCCTCCGTGCTGGCCGACGACGAGATCGAAGCCATGCATGAACGGGTGGAAATCCTGCTCGAACTGGGGAGCTACCCACACCTCGATCCGCATTACAACGTTCCGTATGGATGGTGGTGAGTTGTTGTCGTCAACAATCCATCAGGCGACGAGACTGGAGCTTGGATGAACGTACGCAAGGTGTTTTCCACCATTGACGCCCACGGCGGCGGTCAGCCATTGCGGATCGTGACGAGCGGTGTTCCACGACAGAAGGGAACGACGTATCGCGCCCTGCGCGAAGCGTTTCGGCGAGAGCACGATTCAATTCGGACGATGTTGTTGCATGAGCCCCGGGGGCACGCCGATATGTATGGAGCGGTGCTGCTGCCTCCCTCTGATGCAGCGGCCGACTATGGCGTGGTGTTCATGACGAACGAGGGTTACAGCACGATGTGCGGTCACGGCATCATCGCCCTGACCACGGCGTTGATTGACACGGGGGCTGTCGCGGTGAGTGAAGGCGACACCCGCGTGACATACGAAACCCCAGCCGGGCTGGTTCAGGCTCGCGCCAGTGTAGACAACGGGCGGGTGCGCCAGGTTCGATTCCGGAACGTGCCGGCATTTCGACTGGTGAAGGACCTTCCGATCGACGTGGGCGGGATGCAGCTTTCGGTCGATGTGGCATTCGGTGGGGCCTGGTATGCCCAGATTCCAGCGGCGGATGCTGGGATCAACCTGCAGCGGACACATGTGCGTGAGATCGCGGCGGTCGGAATGGCAATCAAGGCCGCCGTATCAAATGCGCTAGACGTGGTGCATCCGGATGACCCTGACCTTTCGGGCCTGTACGGCACGACCTTTTATGAACGATCGCCGACCGAACCTTTGGTGTGGCGTTCGACAACGATGTATGCAAATGGGGCAATTGACCGATCGCCGTGTGGGACCGGAACGTCCGCACTGGTGGCCAGTATGGCGGCGGACAACGAGATAGGGATTGGCGACAGCCTGATGAACGAGGGACCGACGGGAACGGTGTTCACTGGTCGTGTGGTGGAGGGCGCCAGCGTCGGCGAACTCGACGCAGTGGTCACTGAGGTCGCGGGACGAGGCGCAGTCACCGGTCTCCACCAATTCATCGTGGAAGCGGATGACCAGGTAGGGGACGGCTTCCTGTTGCGCTAGGGAGTGAGGGTTGTTGCGACCGATGAGCCCCGTTGGTGCACGTTTGAGAAGGGGCGGAGTGACCGGCTATTTGCGACAATTGGCAGACGCGAACCACGAGTTGCAAAAATGGGTTGCCACCGGCCCGAATTCAGGTGACATTGACCAGCGCTCGGGGTAGCCTTAGGCATGCGCCGCAGTGACGGTGTTTCGGGTTGCCTTGCCGGGTTTCATCTCGTCCGCAAGTGCTGTCGGCGAGATTGTGATAATATGTGCAAATGAAGCGGGGTGCGGGTGGTGGAGGAAGATCGGACTCCCGAGTACCAGGTGAAACACCCCCGTGTGGTGGGTGTAGCGGCGAGTCTTGGATTCTCGATAGTCGCAACACTCATCGTGTGCATTGGAGCCGGATTGCTGCTCGATCAGTGGCTTGACACCTCGCCGTGGCTGACGTTGGCGGGTGTGGCGATTGGCCTGATTGGAGCGGGGTACCAGCTTTGGGAGCTGGTTCTCATCAGTGACAACTCGCGCGCCAGTGGTCCGTTGGGGCGCACCATGGCCCAGCGGATCGAAGCACGGCAGCGCAACAAGATTCAGTAGCAGTTCTCAGCGCATCGGTCGGCACGCATGGCGTGTTGTTTAGGATGCGCATGGCCCGGAGTGTGACCGACGAGGTCGCGAGTCCCGACAGGGTGACGTGCCCTGACAAGGAGTTTGTCCTAGGCAATGGAAAAGCCGCACATTTCCCTGAAGGCTGAGGAACTGTTCAGCATTGGCCCGGTCACGGTCACGAACTCGATGGTGATGATGTTCGTGGTGATGGGGCTGATCCTGCTGGTTGGATCGGTGATTGCACGCCGCGCGACGGTGATCCCTTCGGGCAAGGCCCAGGGGCTGGCCGAGGCGCTGATCGGCTTCCTGCTCGATCTCGTCGAAGGTTCGGGTGGCAAGAAGCTGGGTCGCAAGATCTTCCCGCTGATTTCCGGCCTGTTCATCTTCATCATTTTCTCGAACTTCTCGGGCCTCCTGCCCGGTGTCGGCACCGTGGGTGTTTACAAAGAATCCGACCATGCGGTTGAGGCCGAGGGCGACCACGGCACGACCGACGAGCATGGTGAAGAGCCTGCGACGCCAGTGGGCAATGGCGATGACACCAAACTCGCCAGCACGGGCGACGTTGCCCTCACGACGACAACTGCCGCTGCGGACGACCATGGCGGAAAGACCCTGGTGCCGTTCATGCGGCCGCCGACCGCCGACCTTAACATGACCTTCGCCCTCTCGGTCACCGCCTTCGTTGCCATTCAGGTGGCCGGTGTGGCGGCGAACGGTGTCGGTGGACGCCTCAAGCACATGGCGGATCCGCCGTTCCTCTTCCCGATCGAGTTGATCGGTGAACTCTCCCGAATCCTCTCCCTGTCTGCCCGACTTTTCGGCAACGTGTTTGCTGGTGAAGTCCTGCTGGGCATCATGTATTCGATTGCTACCGCGATCAAGATTGCCGTCATTCCGGTGGTCTTCCCGGTGGTGTTTATCGGCCTTGAAGTGCTGTTCGGTACCATCCAGGCACTTGTGTTCGCGCTGCTCACGCTCATCTACATCATGCTGGCGGCGGCACACGGACATGGTGACGAACACCACGATGACGCGCATGCCCACGACGATGCGTCGGCTCATGCGCCCGCCCCGGCAGCGGTTGCCGGAGACTAACCTAGCGAGTCATGCCATGAGGCATGGCGCGGGCACGGTGCTCGCGCCCGGTTGAAGCCGGAGACAGCTCGACCAGCAGAGGCGGTGACGCCTCAAATACCAGCAAGACGGAACGGTGGCATGCGCTGGCATGGCGTGCCGATTCCGCCAGGAGGAGCAGCACGTGTTTAACGGTATGAATGGTGTTGAGGGTGTGGATGCGGCCAAGGCGATTGGCGCCGCGATTGCCATCGGTATTGGCGGTCTCGGTCCGGCCATTGGTATCGGTCTCTCCGTCAAGGCCGCGATGGAAGCCATTGGTCGCAACCCGGAGGCTGCCGGTGAAGTCCGCTCGACGATGATCGTCGGTGCCGCCCTCGCCGAAGCCATCGCCATCTACGCGTTCGTTATCGCCATCATCATCGCGATCGTCCTCTAGTCCTCCTGGCGGATACGGCTGGCGCGGGCAGATTCGCCCGCGCCATTCCCCACCCGCTGCGTCGGAACCGTCCATGGTGACGGGTTCGACCCAGGAACGAGGCGAAGGAGTAGCCCACAGTGGATCAATTTGGGCTCAACGGATGGCAATTCGGCATCCAGCTGGTGGCCTTTCTGATTTTCGTCTGGCTGCTGTGGCGATTTGCGGTAGGCCCGATCGTGAAGGTCATGGACGAGCGCCAGGACAAGATTCGCGAGAGCATGGCTTCCGCCGAGCGGATGCAGCAGGAACTGAAGGCCACGCAGGCGCGCAATGAGGAGGCTCTCCTCGAGGCACGTCGCGAGGCGCAGGAGATTGTGGCGAGCGCACGGCAGAGTGGCGAGCAGTTGCTGGCCAAGGCCCGTGAAGAAGCCAACGCGCAGGCAGAGACCTACCTGACCCGTGCCCAGGAAACGCTGCGGCAGGAATCGGAGCAGGCTCGGCAGCAGCTGCGTGATGAAGTTGCCGACATCGCAACACTGGCGGCCGGCCGCATTCTGCGGAAGGAACTCGATCCCGCTGCCCAGAAGCAGCTGATCGAAGAGACGCTGGCTGGTGCGGCCCAGGCATCGCAGAACTAGACCCCGTGTTCATCCGCCTCATGGTTGGGGCTGGATGACACGCGGGGATTTGACGCACGACCCAACGTGAGGCGAGGTACGGGAAATGGCGAGCGGTGCAGCGAAGCGCTACGTGCAGGCAGTTGTTGAACTGGCACGTGAGCAGGGATCGTTCGATGCCTGGCAACGTGATCTGGGAACGCTGCGCGCGGCGGTGAGCGATCCGGCCGTGCAGTCGTTTCTCGAGAACCCCAGCATCCAGACACGTGACAAGAACTTGGTGCTGGACAGTGCCCTCGGTGATGCTTCGCCGGAGGCACGGAACCTGGCGCATATGCTGATCGCGCGGGGAAGAACTGGAATCATTCAGGACTTGGCAGACTTGTTCGATGAGGCCGTGCTGGCCGAAAAGGGCATAGCACTCGTGGATGTCACGACGGCAGAGGAACTCGATGCCGCGGGCCAGGACGTGGTGCGCGAGCAATTGAGCCGCCTGCTGGGCAAGAATGTGCAACTCCGGCTTCACGTTGATCCCGCCATTATTGGTGGAGTGATCGCGAAGACGGGTGACCGTGTGATTGATGGCAGCGTTGTAAATCAATTGCGACGGCTGCGGGCACGGCTCGCGGCCGCATAGCGAGCCCCGGGTGACTGCATGCCAGCACCCGGGCACTGTTTCATAACGTCGTAACCCTGCGCGAATCCCTGACCAACGTGGTTCGGGGCGCCAGAGAAGTGGAGCGATCATGGCGGTACGAGCGACCGAGATCAGTGATCTGCTCAAGCAGCAGATCCAGGGATTCTCTGACGAGGCGTCGATTACCAATGTCGGTCAGGTGATCGGCATCGGTGACGGCGTCGCAACTGTGTATGGCCTCTCGGAAGCCATGCAGAGCGAGCTGGTGGAGTTCACCAAGTCCGGGACGCCGGGGCTGGTGCTCAACCTCGAAGAAGACACCGTGGCGGTCATCGTCATGGGTGAGTACACCGATATTGAAGAGGGCGACGAAGTTCGCACCACCGGCCGGATCGTTTCTGTGCCGGTTGGCGACGCGCTCTTTGGCCGGGTGGTCAACGCCCTTGGCCAACCGATCGATGGCAAGGGCCCGATCATTACGGACAAGACGCGCGAGATCGAGCGGATTGCTCCGGGCGTGATCGAGCGCAAGGACGTGAACCGGGCGCTGCAGACGGGCATCAAGGCCATCGACGCGATGACGGCCATCGGCCGCGGCCAGCGTCAGCTGATCCTTGGTGACCGCCAGACCGGCAAGTCCACGATTGGTGTCGACACGATCATCAACCAGCGCGACTCGGGCGTGAAGTGCATCTACGTGGCGATTGGCCAGAAGCAGGCCCAGATTGCCCAGATCGTTCGCACCCTGGAAGCCAACGGCGCGATGGACCACACCGTGGTGGTGGTGGCAGGTGCCTCCGACCCGGCGGCTCTGCAGTACCTCGCCCCGTTCGCCGGAACCGCAATGGGCGAAGAGGTGATGGAGAATGGCGGCGACGCCCTCATCATCTATGACGACCTCACCAAGCAGGCCCAGGCCTACCGCCAGGTGTCGCTGCTGGTGCGCCGCCCGCCGGGTCGCGAAGCCTACCCGGGTGACGTGTTCTACCTGCACTCCCGACTGCTCGAGCGCTCGTCGCAGATGAGCGATGCGCGCGGCGGTGGGTCGCTGACCTCCCTGCCGATCATCGAGACGCAGGCCGGTGACATCTCGGCCTACATTCCGACCAACGTGATTTCGATCACCGACGGTCAGATCTACCTGGAAACCGACCTGTTCTACGCAGGTATCCGACCGGCCATCAACACGGGCCTTTCGGTGTCCCGCGTGGGTGGTGCGGCCCAGATCAAGGCCATGCGCCAGGTGGCCGGTGGTCTCCGGCTCGACATGGCGAACTACCGCTCGCTGGCAGCCTTCGCGCAGTTCGGTACGTCCGACCTCGACGCGACGACGCGACACCAGATCGAGCGTGGACAGCGCATGACCGAAGTGCTGAAGCAGCCGCAGTACAACCCGCTTCCGGTTGAGGAGCAGGTGGCGATTCTGTGGGCCGGCTCAGCAGGCTTCATCGACAAGATTGCCGTAGACCAGGTGGCCCGGTTCCAGACCGAGTACCTGGAGTTCCTGCGGACATCCCACCCGGCACTGCTGGAGCGGATCGCGACGGAGAAGGCGTTGAGCGACGAGCTCGTTGCCGACCTCAGCAAGGCGACCGACGCATTCCTCTCCACCAACGACTTTAGCGGCGCGGTTGCGCAGGCTGCCGACTAGGAGCATGACGTCGCCGGGCAGGTGATGCACCTGGAACCGGCGACATCTCCAGTCTGAACGCCAGTCATACCGGAACGAGAGGATAGGCGGAGTGCCAAGTCCACGCGAGATTCGCCGTCGCATTCGCAGCGTCAAAAACATGTCACAGATTACGCGGGCCATGGAGATGGTGGCCGCGTCGAAGATGCGACGTGCCCAGGACCGTGTGACGAGCGGACGACCATACAGCGAGCGATTGCGCGAAGTGCTCGGGGACCTGGCTTCGCTGCAGCTCGATGGTGACGATCTGAAGAAATTCCCGCTGCTCGAACAGCGGGAGGTCAAGCGCACGATGGTGATCCTGATCACCCCGGATCGTGGATTGGCTGGTTCGTTGACCACCAACATCCTTCGGCGCGCGACCCAGTACATTCGCAATGAGGCTCCCGGTGGGAACCCGATGGTGCTGGCGGTGGGCAAGAAGGGACGTGACTTCGCGGCCCGGACCGGGCAGGATCTGATCGCTGAATTCATCCAGATCGGTGACCGGCCGACGCTGGACGATGTTCGCCCGATCGCCCAGGTTGCGATTCACGAATTCCTTGAAGGCCGAGTGGATGCGGTGCACATCCTCTATCCGCAGTTCATCAACACGCTCACGCAGCGGCCTGAGGTTCTGCAGTTGCTGCCGATCACCCAGCCGGAAGGCTCTTCCGAGCGGGCCGCAGATTACATCTTCGAGCCGTCTTCGGACGACGTGCTGAACCAATTGCTGCCGCGTTACGTGGAGGTCAACCTCTACCAGGCGGTGCTGGAAAACGTGGCGTCGTTCTACTCGGCCCAGATGGTGGCCATGCGGAACGCCACGGACAACGCCAAGGAACTTTCGGACGACCTGTCGCTTGCCTATAACAAGGCCCGACAGGCGCAGATCACCAATGAGGTGGCTGAAATCGCGGCAGGTGCAAACGCCTTCCGCAAATAGGTTGAACTCCGGCCGGACCCAGTCTGGCCGCTGGATGAATCAGGGAGAGCTTCTCCCGAGGCCACGTCGAGTGATTCATTTCAACCACTACCCGGGGAAGACTGGCCTTCTCCGATCGGCCCGGGGTACTGGAGTCCGATACGCGTCACCAACCGGCGTGACGAAACATCAGGTATGTAGCGAGGAACGACACGATGGCTGCACCCGCATCCACCCTTGAAGCCAAGGCCACGGGCGCGACCGGCAAGATCGTACAGATCACCGGCGTGGTCGTGGACATCGAATTCCCGGCGGAGCACCTGCCGGAGATTTACAACGCCCTGGAAACCACGCTGCCCAATGGCCAGCGACTGGTGCTCGAGGTGCAGCAGCACCTTGGCAACGATCGCGTGCGCGCCGTTGCCATGAGCACCACGGATGGTCTCCGACGTGGCCAGGCCGTGACTGACACGGGGACCGCGATTGCGGTGCCGGTGGGACCGGGCACGCTCGGCCGCATCTTCAACGTGACCGGTGACCCGATCGACGAGCAGGGACCGGTGCAGGCGACCGAGTTCCGGCCGATTCACGCGCCGGCCCCGACCTTCGAAGAGCAGTCGACCGAAGTCGAGATTCTCGAGACCGGCTCCAAGGTCATCGACCTGATCGCGCCGTTCACCAAGGGCGGCAAGATCGGCGTCTTCGGTGGCGCCGGCGTTGGCAAGACGGTCATCATCACCGAGCTCATCCGCAACATCGCGGCCGAGTTCGGTGGTTACTCCGTTTTCTGCGGCGTGGGTGAGCGCACCCGTGAGGGAACCGCACTCTGGGGCGAACTTCACGAATCGGGCGTGCGCGACCAGACCGCGCTGATCTTCGGCCAGATGAACGAGCCGCCGGGAGCCCGCCTTCGGGTGTCGCTTACCGGCCTGACGATGGCCGAGTACTTCCGCGACGAAGGTCGCGACGTGCTCGTATTCATCGACAACATCTTCCGGTTCGTCCAGGCCGGTTCCGAGGTGTCCGCGCTCCTCGGCCGCATGCCGAGCGCCGTGGGTTACCAGCCGACACTGGCCAGCGAGATGGGGCAGCTTCAGGAGCGCATCACCTCGACCAAGACCGGCTCGATCACCTCGGTGCAGGCCGTGTACGTGCCGGCCGACGATTACACCGACCCGGCACCGTCGTCGGTGTTCGCTCACCTCGACGCGACGCTGTCGCTCGAGCGGTCGATCGCGGAAAAGGGTATCTACCCGGCCGTCGATCCGCTGGCATCCACCTCGCGCATCCTCGATCCGCTGGTGGTTGGCCAGGAGCACTACGATGTGGCCCGTGAGGCACAGCGAGTGCTGCAGCGGTACCGCGACCTCCAGGACATCATCGCCATCCTCGGTGTGGAAGAACTGTCCGACGAAGACCGCCAGATCGTGGGCCGTGCCCGCCGGATGGAACGGTTCATGTCGCAGCCGTACTTCACCGCCGAGCAGTTCACTGGCAACCCGGGCCGCTTCGTTTCTCGCGCCGACACCGTGCGGTCGTTCAAGGAGATCCTTGAGGGCAAGCACGACAGCCTGCCGGAAGCGGCCTTCATGTACAAGGGCTCGATCGACGAAGTGGTCGAGGCCGCCGAGAAGATGGCCGCTGCCAACCGCTAGGCCAGTGCTTTCAGGGCGAGTTCGCGTTTCGACCGAACCTGCCCTGAGCCCGGCCACCTGAGGAGGTTGAAATGGCCAAACTGACGGTCGAAATCATCACCGGTGAGCGGGTGGTCTACCAGGCGTCCGAAGTGGACATGGTTATCGCCCCGGGTGCCGACGGAACCCTGGGTATCCTGCCGGGTCACGCCAAGCTGGTTTCAACCCTGGCGTCGGGCGAGCTCAAGATTCGCCGGTCTGGATCCGAAGACTACTTCGTGATTTTCGGCGGATTCATCGAAATCACGGACGACAAGGTCATTGTGCTGGCTGATACGGCCGAGCGGGCCAGCGAGATCGACCTCTCGCGGGCTGCAACCGCGCGATCGCGGGCCGAGGAAGCGCTGCGCAACCGCGAAGAGGTCGAGGACATCGCGGACGTGGAAGCGGCACTCCGCCGCGCCGCGATTCGCGAACGGATCGGCCAGCGGCGGCAGGGACGCGGCTCCGGCCCGGTTACCTAGCCAGCATCACCACCAGATCGCGTTGTGCCGAAGCGGGTCTCGATCACACGATCGGACCCGCGTCGACCATGTACGAACACCCCACCGATGGTAGGCTGTACAGACATGCCCTCGCCTGCCACCTCCTCCGGAGACTCCCGCATGACAGAATCAATGATCCTTCCCTCCACCAGTGTTGCAACTGCACAGGACGAACGCGTCCTCAAAATCCGTGGAGGCCGAGTGCTGCGGGGGGCGGTGCGGATCAGCGGAGCGAAGAACGCCGCACTCAAGGCGCTGGCGGCTTCGTTGCTGACGAACGAAGAAGTGGTCCTGCGGAACGTCCCGATGATCGCCGATGTGGTTTCGATGGCTGATTTGCTGCGGGCATTCGGGGCAACGGTCGAGATCGACGCGGCGCGGGACACGGTCGTGATTCGGGCAGCGGAGATCGTCACCACCGAGGCTCCGCCGTCGCTGTTCAAGGCGACGCGGGCGTCGGTGGTAGTGACCGGGCCGATGCTGGCGCGGGCAGGGGCGATTTCCTTCGCCATGCCAGGCGGCGACCAGATCGGCAAGCGCCCGATCGACATGCACCTCCGCGGTTTTCAGCGAATGGGCACCGTCATCCAGTACACGGACACCGGCATCGTAGCCCGGGCGGACGGCCTCAAAGGCGCCCGCATCTACATGGATTATCCGAGCCATACCGGCACCGAGGCGATCCTGATGGCCTCGACACTGGCGGTGGGAACGACAGTCATCGTCAATGCATCGATGGAGCCGGAAATTGTCTGGCTGGGGGCGATGCTCAACCGGATGGGTGCACGAATCTCCGGGCTTGGGACGCCGATCATCACCATCGATGGGGTCGAGCGACTGCACGGAGTATCGGAGTTCGTGATTCCGGACCGGCTCGAGGCGGCAACGTATGCGATTGCGGCGGTGATGACCGGCGGCGAGGTGGCGCTCGAAGGTGTGCATGAGCCACACATGATTCCGATCACGGAAAAGCTGCTGGAAGCGGGTGCCGACGTCTGGTGGCGCGACGATCGGATGCTGGTTCGATCCGGGCAGACGTTGCGCTCGGTAGACATCCAGACGCTGCCGTATCCCGGGTTTCCGACCGACTCGCAGTCCACGTTCGTGCCGCTGCTGACCCAGGCGCAGGGGATCGGCGTCGTGCAGGAGCGGGTGTATGAGGACCGGTTGCGGTACACGGATGAGTTGAACAAGATGGGTGCCGATATCCGGGTGCGCCGATTTGGGGACAATGGAGAATTTCTAGCGACGACGGCTGAAGTTCATGGTCCGACTCCGCTGCACGGCGCGCAGGTTGTTTCGCTGGATATCCGGTCGGCGGTGAGCCTGGTGCTGGCCGGACTCGTGGCCGAAGGAGAAACCGAACTCCTCGATGTCCACCATATTGATCGTGGGTACGCGCGGTTCGTGGACAAGTTGAGCGGGCTGGGAGCGGACCTCGTGGATACTGACCCCGAGGCCGGACGGATATCCTGATCCTGACCAGATTCTCAGTCGATATCCGGCCACAGTGTTCGTACAATTGTCGCAAGCTGTGCTATAAGTGCAGCCAAATGGGGCTTGTATGCTCTTTGCGATGAAGGATGTTCCACTGGTGAGTGCCCGAATTCTGGTGGTTGAGGATCAGCCCGATGTTGCCCAGCTGATCGAAGTGGTGCTGAAGGGCGAGGGTCACACTGTGGCCATCGCTCCCGACGGCGCGCAGGGACTGATGCTTTCCCGGGATTGGGAGCCTGACCTCATTCTGATGGACATCATGCTGCCGGGTGTGGACGGTGGCACGCTGATCGCGCGCCTGAGGCAGGAAGAAGAAACGGCAGACCTGCCGATTATCGCCATGTCTGCCAGCCGCACGTTGCGCGACCGGAGCGACGAGCTCAAGGCTGACGCGTTGCTCTCGAAGCCATTCGACGTGGATGCCCTGCTGGTGCAGGTGCAGTTCCTGCTCTCCCGCGGCCGAGGTGACGGCGAGACGTGACCTATCCCAGCACCCCGGGGCCCGAGGCCACACGGCAGGTGGTGGTGGTCATACCCACATATAACGAACGAGAAAACATCGCCAGAGTGGTCCGGGAAGTGATCGCGCTTGGCGATCGTTACCGCGTGCTGGTGGTGGACGATTCTTCGCCGGACGGTACCGCCGACGTCGTGCGAGGGCTGATGTCGGAGTTTCCGGGGCGCGTCGACCTCCTGTTGCGGGCGAACAAGGAAGGGATCGGGCGAGCGTATATCGCCGGACTGGAGCGGGCGCTCGAAGCTGGTGATGTGCTGATCGCGCAGATGGATGCCGATCACTCGCATCAGCCGGAAGACCTTGCTCGCCTGGTGGAAGCTGCCGATCAGTACGATCTGGTACTGGCCAGTCGCTACGTGGCCGGAGGGCAGACAGTTGGCTGGCCGTGGCACAGGAAGCTGATCAGCCGGTTCGGGGGAGTCTACGCCGGATTGATCCTCGGGGTGCCGATTCGGGACCTCACCGGCGGTTTCAAGGTCTGGCATGCCGACCTCCTGCGCCGGATCGAACTCCAGTCCATCCATTCCGACGGATACTGCTTCCAGATCGAAACGACCTACCGCGCTCTGCGGACGGGTGCGACCTATACACAGATCCCGATCACCTTCACTGACCGTGTGGCGGGCAAGAGCAAGTTGTCACGCCGAGTCGTGTTCGAGGCGATGGTGATTCCCTGGAACCTGCGGTTGCGCAAACTGCTGGGACGCCCCTGGTAGCCGAAACCCGGACAGCTCCTGCCCCACACCCCAGCGATACTCCCCGGTGACGTGATTTCCTGGCTGATCTGCCCCCCACCGGAGTATGTCCATGTCGTTGCCGTTGCCTGTCTCTCGCGATGAAGCCCGCTGGTTGGCGGTATCGGCTGCCGGCCTGGCGAGGCGACCGTTTCGCCGCCGGGCTACAGCTGACGACATGCTGCAGGTCATCCGCGATCTTGGCATGGTGCAGGTAGACACCATCAGCGTCATCTCCCGATCGCACGAGACCGTGCTATGGAGCAGGCTGGGCGCCTATGATATTGCCGAGTTCCAGACCCTATATGAACCGCGGCTGGCGTTGACCGAATACCTGGCCCATGCCGCGGCGATCATTCCGCTCGAATCGTTGCGCCTGTTCCGGGGGTACATGCATCGCGCACGCCAGCGAGACGACTGGGCAGCCGCTCCGGAGAATCGCGCGGTGATGGACGCCGTGGTGGAGCGAGTTGCGACGGAAGGACCGCTGGGGTCGCGGCATTTCGAGCGTCCGGATGACGATCGGCGGGCTGAGCAATGGGAATGGTATGGACTGAAGCCGGAGCGGCGCGCACTCGATGCCCTCTGGGTGCGGGGTGAACTCGTCCTGCGCAAGCGGGAGACCGGATTCAATCGGATCTTCGATTTGCCGGAACGCGTGATACCGGGGTTCTGGGACGGTCCGGTCATTGATTCCGAGGAGCGCGACCGGTCGATGGTCTTGAAATCGCTCGAGGCGTTGGGTGTCGGGACCGCCGGGTGGGTTTCCGACTACTTCCGCACGGGTGGACCGTCGCATGTGCCGGTGACACGGGCCAGGGCGCTGCTCAACCAGCTCGAACGCGAGGGGATTTTGACCCGGCTCAGCGTGCGTGGCATCGACGAGCCGGTGTGGATGCTTGCCGAGCGGCAAGCATTGCTTGATCAATTCCGCGCCGGGCGGCAGCGTCCCTCGCTGACGACGCTACTCTCGCCGTTCGACAATCTGGTCTGGAACCGGGATCGGGACGAGCG
>JAEZJB010000283.1 GCA_023415845.1 Chloroflexota bacterium
AGTGTGGCCGCTCGGGTTCATCAACCGGCACCACCGGGTAGCGCTGGTTCCAGGCGATCCAGACGCTGGTCAACCCCAGGGCGTTGGCGCCCCGGATATCGCGAGCGAGGTTGTTCCCCACCATCACCACCTGCGGCCACTCCGGCTCGGCGATGCCCAGGGCTTCCAGGGCATGCTCGAACATTCGCCGATCGGGTTTCACCACGCCCAGGTGGTCGGATATCGCGAACGCAGCGAACAGGTTGAACAACCCATGCTGGCGCAGCACGTTGCGATAGGTGCCGTCGCGGGTATCGGCCACCAGCGCCAGCGGAATCCCCTGTTCGTGCAGCCAGCGCAACAGATCGGCCATTCCCGGAAAGATCTCGGCCCGCTGGGTGACATCGTCGACCTTGACCTCGGTCTCCTCCTGCATGATCACGTCACCCAGATCGGTCAACACCGCTGCCAGGCCCATCGGGCGCCCTCCTGAGAACACGGCTGGAGATCAACGGCCACCGAATCCGGTTGTGGCGATCCCGCGCACGAAATACCGCTGGGCCGAGAGGAAGATGATCAGCATCGGAATCACCGCGATCAGCGACCCGGCCATCAGCAATCCCCATTCGGTGCCGTAGTCGGTCTGGAAGGCCCGGAGGGCCACGGTGATGGTTCGCATGTCGGCCGAGTTGATCATGATGTAAGGCCAGAGGAAGCTGTTCCACGCCCCCATGAAGCTGAAGACGGCCAGGGTGGCGATCGCCGGACTGGCCAGCGGCATGATGATCCGCGACCAGACCTGGAAGTAACTGGCGCCGTCGACCCGGGCGGCTTCTTCCAGTTCGCGCGGAATGGAGAGGAAATACTGGCGCAGCAGGAACGTGCCGAACGCGGTGAAGGCCGTCGGGATGATCAACCCCTGGTAGGTATTGATCCAGCCGAACCACCGCATCAGGATGAAGTTCGGAATGATCGTGACCTGGCCCGGAATCATCAGCGTGGCGAGATACATCAGGAACACCCCATCGCGGCCGGGAAACCGCAACCGGGCGAAGGCGTAGGCCGCCAGCGATGAGGTCAGCACCTCACCGACCGTAATGCACAGGGCGACGAACAGGCTGTTGAAGAGGTACCGGTCGAAGGGCACGATCGTCCAGACCTCCCGGAAGTTCTCGACCGAGAACGGGTTTGGCAACCAGGTTGGCGGATAGTCGAAGGCGGCACTCGGCTCCTTGAAGGCGGTCGAGGCCATCCACAGGAATGGGATGATCATTACCACCGCCCCGGCGCTGACCACGAGATAGGTGAGCGTCCGGGTTGCCAGGTGGCCGAGTCGCCGGTTGCGGCGGGCAGAACTGGTGGCGTTCATGGCTGGAGCCTCCTCACGCTTCGTAGTGCACCCACCGCTTCTGCAGCTTCCATTGCGCCACAGTCACGAGGAACACGATCAGGAAGAGAATCCACGCCACGGCGGCGGCGTATCCCATCTCGAGGAAGACGAACGCCTCCTCCCAGATGTGATAGACCATCGTGCGCGTCGCGTTGGCCGGTCCGCCATTGGTCAGCACCAGCACCGCATCGAACACCTGCAGCGCATTGATGATCGAGATCACCAGCACGAAGAAGGTGGTCGGCGTCAGCAACGGCAGCGTGATGTTCCGGAACCGGTTCCAGCGTCCTGCTCCATCAATGGAGGCCGCTTCGTAGAGCGACGCGGGCACGGCCTGCAATCCGGCCAGGAAAATCACCATGTTGTACCCAACCTGTTTCCAGACGGCGAGGATGATCACCGATGGCATCGCCCATGTCCGACTGGCCAGCCAGTTGGGCGGAGAGTCGACTCCCAGCCGGTAGAGCGCGTAGTTGAGAATCCCGAAGTCGGGATTGAAGAACCAGCGCCAGACCAGCGCCACCACCACGGTGGCGGTGATCACCGGCAGGAAGTAGGCGGTGCGGAACAACGGAATCGCCCGTAACCCGGTGTTGAAGAGCAGGGCGAGCCCGAGCGCGATGACCGTGGAGAGCGGCACGCTGACCACCGTGAAATAGAAGGTGTTCCAGAGCACGGTGCGGAAGAGCGGGTCATCCGTCAGCAGTTCGATGTAGTTGTCCAGCCCCACCCAGACCGGGTCGGAGAGCAGATCCCACCTGGTCAGTGAAATCGCTGCCGAGGCCGCCACCGCAAAGGCGGTGAAGATCAGGAACCCGATCAGGTTCGGCAGCAGGAAGAGATATCCGGCAATCGCCTCGCGGCGACCGGGCGAGAGGCGTCGCCTGGTCGCCGCGGGTGTCGGAAGCGGTTCGGTCATGGCCCCATCCCTGGCTATCGGCATCGGCGGCGGACTGCGAGTCGGTAGCCCACCGGCGCGCAGGCAGCCGGCACCAGTGGTCACCACCCTGCCAGCCGCCTGCGCGGGCGTGGCTGAAAACCAGCCACCGCCCGTCGAGTTTCCGGTAGCGCCGCGTCATCCTCCCTGGAGGAGGTTGTTGAACTGGGTGTGCATTTCGGCAATCGCATCGGCCGCCGACTTCTCGCCAATCAGCACCAGATCGGTCTGGTCGTTGATCACCTTTTCCAGTTCGGGATAGACCGGCGTCAGCGGGAGTGGTTTGGCGAACTCGAGTTCGTCGAGGAAGATCTGGTTGTTTTCCGGCGGCGTGCTCTTGAGGAAGAGGTCGGACTCGGCGACCGACTTGCGCGATGGCAGCAGCAGGCCCGTCTCGGTCATCGCCGTCTGGCCATCGACACCCACGATGTAGCTGAGGAACTTCCAGGCAGCGTCGGGGTTGGCCGAGCCCTTGCAGATCCCGAACATCGAGCCACTGAGGGTCTGGGCGCGCTCGGTCTTCATCGGGTGCGGCATCACGTCGAAGGCGAAGTCCGACTCGCGGAACAGCGGCACCATCCAGCGCCCGTTGTTGTAGGTCGCGCCTCGCCCGGCAGCGAACATCTCCGAATGCCCCTGGTCGGCAGTCACGGCGGCCGACGGCGCGGTCCCGAGTTTGGTCACGAAGTCGGTGAAGACCTGGTACCCCTCCAGCACGGCCGGGTTGTCGAGCGTGGACATCGTCGGCTTGTAGAGGTTGTCGACCGGGTCTCCCCCCGCCGACCATGCCCAGATCTGCCAGAAGGTCCAGCGCACATCCTGGATGTAGCCGTACTGGCGAACCCGGCCGCCCTCCTCGACGGTGGTGGCCTGCGTCATCTCGATGAAGCGGTCCCAGTCCCAGACATCGTCGGCGGACGGAGCTTCGATGCCAGCCTCGGACAGGATGTCGAGGTTGCAGTACATCGCGCGAATGGCGATCTCCTTCGGCAGCCCGTAGAGCGAGCCTTCGCCGAAGGTATCTCCGTCGTAGCGATACGGCGTGACGATCACTTCGTAGAAATCGTCGAGGTCGTACGAGTCCTGCGTGATGTAGTCATCGAGCGGCAGGAAGATGTCCTTCTCGGCGAACGATGGCCAGTTGTAGAGGGTGGCGAACCCGACATCGGGAGGCGTACCGGCCGCAATCAGGGTGACGAACTTGTCGAGGCTGGCAGCCTCCTGGTCGAGCACCAGTTCGATGTCCGGGTTGTCGGCCATGAACTGGTCGGCGAGGCTCTGGTACACGGCGACTTCTTCGGTATTGCCGGGAACGGCCCAGGTGAGTTTCGTCTTCTCCTGGCCCACCAGGGGAATGGGCGCGTAGCGAGACGATGGCGAACCGAGCGCGGGACGAATGGCTCCAGCAGCCATCACGCCCGTTGCCGATCCCAACACAAACCGACGACGACTGATTGCGGTAACAGACATGCGTCTTTCTCCCTCCATCAGGTCGATGCGTGCACCTGCCAGGCACCTGTGCACGAAAAATGAGGGCGGCGACCGCCCTGTTTGGGTGAGACGAATTCATCCTAGGGGAGCAAATGTTAAATAGCAACCGCCCACCAGCGTGAGCGGTTGCCGGTCATCTCGGTTCAGACTGGTTGGCGGGATCAGGAATCCCACGAATCCTTGTACAGTTTTGACTCGCCACGAAACGCCAGGAAGACGCGCTGCGCTTCCGGCGACCAGTTCCCGGGCGGCCCCCATTGCGTGACACACCAGGTTGCGCTTTGGGCATCCAGCCGGTCACGGAAGGGGATGCCCCGTTCTGCCCCTCGCTTGATGACCAGATCCAGAAACTGGAGCAAATGCTGGTAGCGCCTGCCGGTGTCAGCAGACGGGATACCCACTTCCTTCGGCACTGGAAACCCGGTGAGATCCATCGCTCGCTCCACCGGAGTGGCTCGATACATGGGGTAGGCACTGGGATCGATCGCCATATGCAGAAAAGACACCTCGGAAATCGGTGCCTTCAATCCTGCATGCGTAGCTACCCGCACAAACTCGTTGAATCTTTCCGGAATGGCTCGGTCAGCATCCCACAGTGAGCGGAAGGCCAGTTCGGCCGTGGGCCGATCGTCGCGAAACCACTGTTCCAGTGGCTGCATGGTTCGCCAGTTGGTGAGGTTGTTGTTCCGGTGATGAATGGCGGAGTGAAGACAATCCCGCCAGTTTCCATCACCAGCCAGCAACAACTCCCGCGCTTCCCCCAGTCGTTCGGCAACCGGGAGCTTGTAGTTCCGCTCATCGTCTTCGAACCGGGGATCGTTGGTGAGGAACTGGTTGGCCCAGTAGAGGAACCGGTCCCACTTCGTGATCCCCTGCGCCTCGGCCACCGAGCGCAATGCACCTTCCGCCATCATCCACTCTCCACATGTCCCGGACGTTCCGTAGAGCCATCCTAGCATGCAGATTGAGGTCAATTACCTCGGCGTTGGATGCCCAGAAGTTGGGCAAGCCTGCATCTAGCCCGCGTGGTTCAGCGCCTCCCCCAGCGCCCGAAAAATCCGCTCCGGCATCAGGCCGTAATTGTAGACATCGACCCCGGTCACGCCCTGCGCGCGCCAGGCGCCCACCAGCGGCGCCACCTGCTCGGGCTCGGTCACCTCTGGCTGGATCGCCCGGATCATGCCCCACACCGGCATCTCGACCTCCGCCAGTGGCACCATCCGCCGTGCCGGAGCTTCCGGCGTGCCTGCATACCCGGCCAGCACGGCATCACCGGTCGCCAGCAGCGCCGTGTCCACCTCGCGCCCTGTCCCGCCGCTCATCGCCGCGAAGTGCCGGATCTCGGTCTGCGGCGAAATCGCCTTGATCGCCTCCCGCACCGCGGCACTGAGCGAGACCACCTGGGCGTGCTGCCAGTCCAGGTAGGCCCCCATCTCGGGGTCGGCCAGCAACGCCGCGACCTCGGGAGATGGCTCCCCATCGACCTCGACGGCCACCCCGTCGTTCCAGCACCGGTCGATCAGGTTCGCCACCTGCTGTCGCAGCCGTTCGGCATCGATCCCCGCTGCGCTCGCCCCCTCGATCTCGACCGGCGAGAACGAGATGCTCAGCAACGCTTCCTGAACGTCGTCCAGCTTCACCCCGAAAATCTCGTGATGGAAGCCGTGGGTGAATCCCATGTAGCCCGGCGATTCGAGCTCGATCGCGGGCACGTCGTGCTGGGTAACCAGGTCGCTGACCATCGCGACCAGGTATTCGCGCACGTCGGGGTGCGCCGGGTTCAACGAGTGGAACAGGGGGTCACCGAACGCGGTCTGCATCGTAGTGTCCGGGTAGCGCTCGCCAAGCCAGGTGTTGTGCAGGCAGACCGTCCACGCCACGTAGTCGAGCCCATGGTTGCCGGCGGCGGCGATCAGCTCGCCCACCGGGCTGGCATCGGCCGTCACCAGCGAGTTCACCCGCGGCTGGATCCTGCCGTACTTCGTCAGGTCGGGCTGGAAGTAGAGCGAGCCGTCCTCGGCGAAATACACCCGGTGGCGCGGATTGTGCGGCAGGATGAATTTTCCGGCGTGATAGGAGGTCGCCAGGTTGACCGCCGTGAACCCGGCCTCGGCGATGCGTCCCACTGCGGCATCGTAGCCTTCGGCCTCGAGGTCCCAGGCGTAGGTGTAGATTCCAGCCTTCATGCGTGACACGCTCCCTGGCGACGAACGGCCCCGGGCCCTCCGCCGGTGCGACGGTTATTCGTGCAGGTAGGAAATGTGGGCGCCATCCACCAGCAGGGTCTGGCCAGTGGTCCACTCGGTTTCCGGCAGGCAGAAGAACACCACGGCGGTAGCGATATCCTCGGCCCGGCCATACCGCCCGGTCGGAATGATCGACCCGATCCGCTCCCGATGCTCGTCGGACACCTGCCAGTCGCTGCCCGGACGGTCTGGCACCGCCCCCGGCGCGACGCAGTTGACGCCGATGCCATACGGCCCCAGCTCGTACGACATGTTGCGGGTCATCGTCTGCACGCCAGACTTGGCCATGTTGTAGACCATCTTGTCCTTGTGGCCCTTGAACACGCCAATCGTGGAGACGTTGACGATCCGCCCCCGCACGCCCTTGTCGATCCACGCCTTCGCCACATGCTGGTTGATGATGAACGGCGAGCGCAGGTTGACGTTCATCTCGTAGTCGAAATCGGCGTCGGTCACCTCCCAGAAGTGCTGGGGAATGCTCATCCCGGCATTGTTGACCACGATATCGAGCCCCGGCACCGTCTCCAGCGCGGCCGTCGCCAGCGCATGGGCATCGGCGATCGCCGAGAGGTCCGCCGTGATCCCCCACGACTCGACCCCAAGCTCCTTCATCGCCGCCACCGAGGCATCCACATCCGCCTGGTCACGGCCAGACACCACGATGTTGGCGCCTTCGCGCGCCAGCCACTCGGCAATCGTTCGGCCCAGGCCGCGCGTGCTGCCCGTCACCAGGGCATTCCGGCCCGCCAGCCGCCCGTACCCCTTGCCCCACGAGTCCGGGACACGATTCTGCTGATCCGCTGCTTCCGTCACGCCGTTATCTCCAGTGAAGGGTGTGTACACAGGAATCCCGGCTGGCAACAGGGCCAGCCAGGTGCACGCTGCAGTGTGCCGCAGGTCGCGGCCGATGAAAACGCCTGCTCGTCACCACTCGCCCGATGTGGCCTCGCCTACGCGCCGACCATCGCCGGACGGTTGAGCCGCCGGTTGGCGAGCGAGGGCAGGTTGCGGCGAATCTCCGCCAGCCGCGCGAAATCGAGCGTGGCCATCGCGAAGCCCTCACCGTCCGGCGCCACCGCCAGCACCGTTCCCCACGGGTCGACGATCATGCTCCGCCCGTAGGTGGCGCCTCCGGTCTTGCTCCGCCCCTGCTGCCCCGATGCCAGCATGTAGCACTGGTTCTCGATCGCCCGCGCCCGGATCAGCACTTCCCAGTGGTCCTTGCCGGTGAACAGGGTGAACGCCGCCGGCAGGAAGACCAATTCGGCCCCTTCATCCGCCAGGGCGCGAAAGAGTTCCGGGAACCGCACGTCGTAGCAGATGGCGAGCCCGGCCGTGTGCCCGTCGATGTCAGCCGTCACGATCTCCTCGCCAGGCGCGACGACGGCCGATTCGAGCGCGTCGACGTGGCCGGGGATCTTCACGTCATAGAGGTGAATCTTGCGATAGCGGGCCAGCAGATCGCCATTCGGTCCGAACAGCAGGCTGGTGTTGTAGATCCGGTCGTCGCCCTCGATCGATTCGTGAATCGACCCGGCGTTGAGCCAGATGCCCAGGTCGCGGGCCAGGTTCCCGAACCGGTCGCTCACCGACCCCGGCACCGGCGACTTGATCGCGGCCACCCCTTCGTCGGCGCCCATGTAGTCCACCACCTCGGGCAGCACCACGATATCGGCCCCGCTGGCGGCCGCCTCTCGCACCAGGCGTTCGGCGGTAGCGAGATTCTCCTCGAGATTGTCTTCGACGTGCATCTGAACGACGGCGGCCCGCATGCTAACTGCCTTTCTGGCGGCAAAATCTGCGACAACCCGGTTTCGGCCCAGTGACCGCGCCCCGGTGCTCCTGCTGGCTGCCTATCATATCGTGGACCAGAGCCTTGCCAAACCCGTCCCGCCGGTGGTGTATAGTCGATTCTGTCAACCACAACCCAGGGACACGTCGTTCCGCAGAGCACTCCAGGGGAGGAGTTCCAATGCCTCGGTTTCGCCTGAGTAACGCGCTTTTCGCCATCGTCTTGAGCCTGTTCCTCGTCGCCCCCGCCGGCGCCCAGACAACCCGCCTGTCAATCGCGACCGGTGGCACAGGCGGCGTCTACTATCCCTACGGCGGGGCGCTGGCCAGCCTCCTTTCCGACAACCTCGATGATGCCGAAGTCAACGCCGAAGCCACCTCGGCCTCGGTGGACAACATGTACCTGATCGACACGCAGGACGTGGACATTGCCTTCGTGCTCGCCGATACCGCCTTCGACGCCGTGAACGGCAATGCGCCATTCGAGGCACCGATCAATGGCGTGACGCTGGCCACGCTTTACAACAACTACACCCAGATCGTGGTCAACACCGAGGCAGGCATCACCTCGATCGCCGACCTCGCCGGCAAGCGCGTTTCGGTCGGCTCGCCCGGCTCCGGGACCGAAGTGATCGCCAACCGGATTCTCGAAGTCAGCGGGATCGATCCGCAGGAAGGGATCGAGGTCGAGCAACTCGGCGCGGCAGAATCGGCCGATGCCCTCCGCGACGGCAATATCGACGCCTTCTTCTGGTCGGGAGGCCTGCCTACCGCCGCCATCACCGACCTCGCCTCGACGCCGAACCTTTCGATCAGCCTGCTCCCGCATGGTGAGGTCACCGACGCTCTCCGCGAGACCTACGGCCCGTTCTACAGCACCGAGACCATTCCCGCCGAAACCTATCCCGGCCAGACGGAAGACGTCGAAGTCGTGGTCGTGCCGAACCTGCTGGTTGTCAACGGCGAGATGGACGAACAACTCGCCTACGACATCACCAGCATCATGTTCGCCGGTCAGGCCGAACTCGCCGCTGCCCATCCCGCCGCCAACGATCTGACGCTCGAAACCGCCGTCCTCAACTCGCCGATCCCGTTCCACCCGGGCGCGGTCCGCTACTACGAGGAACAGGGCCTCACCATCGGCGAGGCCCCGGCCGCATCGCCTGAATCCTGAACCGGTGGTTCTCGCGGGCGAGGACACCCGCTGATGGAGAGCAGCGACCTCGCCGCTCGACAGGTTGATCGATGACCCGCTTCGCCGCCACCGCCACGATCGCTCTGGCCATCGTGGCGGTGGTCGGCATGGCGCTCTGGACGCCAGTCACGGCCGTCCAGGTGACTGATGAGAACGGAAACACCATCGCCTGCGTCCGGACCGCGCCCGGCGATCCCGTCGTGCTCACCTTCACCCACTCGATGTATGGGGGTGATGTCACCGAAATCTGGACCGTCGGCGACGGTGGTCTGGATCGTGTCCGGATTCTCACCGACAATGCTGCCTCCGCCGAGTACTACGCGTGGGATGGCCAGGTGGAACGTGCTGGCCAACGGTTCGAGGTCGTCACCCAGCCCCTTCACGAGCCGTCCCTCATGGTCCGTGTCGATCAGATCGGGCGGCATCGGCTGACCATCGGTGACCGAAACATCGACCTGATGGCCATGGTGGACACAACCGCTCAGGTGCGCATCGAACCCGGGCAGCAGCCATTCTGGCGAGGACGTGCATGTTGAAACACGACCGTTGGACACAGAGGCGACGGCCATGAGCACGCCGGACAACGAGCAGCACGCCCGGCCGCTGCCCGCCAGCGAACAGGTGGTGACGTTCGACGAACGCGATGTCGAAGAGACTCCCGAGGCCACCCAGGAGCTGATCGAGTCACTGGAGTCCGAGAGCCCGGTCCGCAAGCTGAACGGCTTTTGGGCGCTGGTGGTCACGGTGATCGCGGCGGGTCTGTCGCTCTATGCGATCTACCAGACCCGCAATCCCACCTCCGCCCAGATCTACCGCATGGCGTTCCTCGGCATCGCGCTCTCCCTGACCTTCCTCCTCTACCCGATCACACGCGGCTCCAAACGGTCCGGCTGGTTCGGGCTCGTCTTTGGTGGGGTGCGTGTCGGCATCCTCGATGTCGTGCTGGTGGCGGCCAGCCTCCTGGTCTGCTTCTATCCGATCCTCGATTTCGACGACTTCGTCTACCGTGCCTCGCCCGCCCGCATCACCGAAACCGACATCTGGATGGGCACGGTCTGCATCATCCTCGTGCTGGAAGCGACCCGCCGCACGGTGGGCTGGATTCTGCCGATCGTGGCGATCGTCGCCCTCGGCTACGCCCACTGGGGAGACCAGCTGCCTGGCAAGTGGGGCCACCGGGGCTACGATCTCGATCGCATCGTCGGCGCGATGTACATCTCCATGGAAGGCATCTGGGGTTCGGCGCTGGCCGTGGCCGCCACCTTCATCGTGCTCTTCACCATCTACGGCGCGGTTCTGGAGTTCTCCGGAGCCGGCAAGTTCTTCCTCGATTTCTCGTTCGCCGCCACTGGCGCGAAACCATCGGGCGCTGGCCGCACCACAACCATCGCCGGGTTCCTGCTGGGCACCGTCTCCGGCAGCGGCGTGGCCACGACCGTCACGCTCGGCTCGGTGGCCTGGCCGATGTTGAAGCGAGCTGGCTACAGCAGGGAAGCCGGCGGGGCCGTCCTCTCGGCTGGCGGAATCGGGGCGATCCTCTCGCCGCCCACCCTTGGAGCCGCCGCCTTCCTCATTGCCGAGTACCTGCAGATTTCGTATCTCGACGTTCTGAAGATGGCGGTGGTGCCGACCATCCTCTATTACCTCTCGATTTTCCTGATGATCGAGCTGGATGCCCGCAAGCTGAACACCCAGGCGGTCTCGATCGTGGCCGAACCGATCGGTCCGCTGGTGCGCAAGTACTGGTATCACTTCACCTCGTTGATCGCGATCGTCGTCTTCATGCTGATGGGCTACACCCCGATGAAGGCCGTGGTCTACGCGACCCTGCTGGCATTTGCGCTGAGCTTCCTGCGACGGGAAACGGCGATTGGCCCCCGCAAGACGGTCCTGACGCTGCGCTCGGGCGCGGTCAGCACACTCTCGGTCGCCTCGACCTGCGCCACGGCCGGAATCATCGTGGGGGTCATGACGCTCACCGGTCTTGGGCTGACGATGTCCGACCTGATCGTGGACCTGGCGAACAACAATCTCTTCCTGACCGTGCTCTACACGGCATTTGCGGTCTGGGTGCTGGGGTTGGCGGTGCCGGTAACCGCGTCGTACATCATCGCAGCGGCAGTGACAGCGCCGGCCATGATTTCACTGGGGGTGCCCGATGTGGCCGCCCACATGTTCATCTTCTACTACGCGGTGTTGAGCGAAGTGTCTCCTCCAACCGCCCTGGCGCCCTTCGCGGCCTCGGCGATCACCGGCGGCAACCCGTTCAAGACCATGATGGTGACCTGGAAATACACCCTGCCGGCCTTCATCGTGCCGTTCATGTTCACCCTCGACCGCGAGGACGGCACGGCCCTGCTGGCCATCGGGCCGACGATGGATGTG
This sequence comes from Chloroflexota bacterium, assembly GCA_023415845.1. Lineage (GTDB taxonomy): Bacteria > Chloroflexota > Chloroflexia > Thermomicrobiales > UBA6265 > JACCYX01. Next base: position 11,415 of record JAEZJB010000283.1, read on the forward strand.
GTGCTGGCGACGGTGACCGGCTGCCTCGCAATCGTGGCACTTGTTGGCGGCGTCGGTGGCTGGATTATCCGGCCCGCCTCCTGGCTCGAGCGAGCGATCCTGATCGTGGCGGCCGGCTTCCTCTTCTACACCGGCCACCTGCAGGACGTGATCGGACTCGGGCTCCTGATCGTCGGCGTTGGGCTCCACTGGTTTCGGATCCGCAATAGCGATACGACAACCCCGACGCTCATGACCGGCTCGGCTGACTGACGCAGACACTGGCACGTCGCTTGAGCCGGGGACCTTCGTGACGCTGGTGTATCCAGGCCGATCGTCGAAATGCCGGGCTCAACCGCAATGCAGGTCCCACCCCGCGATCAAAAGGGAACGGGCGGGATGACCAGAAGTCCATCCCGCCCGTGTTGCCGAGAATGTCGCGTGTCCTCGCGAGCGAACCGCTCACGCCCTGCCTGCGATCAGCCCTTCAGCGCGCCAGCCGTCAGGCCCGATTCCAGGCGCCGCTGGAAGATCACGTACACGATCAGGGTCGGAATCATCGTAATCGTCATCGCCGCGAACAGGGCGCCATAGTCATTCTGGTATCCCTGCTGAATCGCCAGCATGCCCAACCCCTGCGAGAGCACCCGCTTGTCCTCGTCCTGCATGAGCACGAGGGGGAGCAGGTACTGGTTCCACTGCCCGAGGAAATTGAAGATGCCCATCGCGATCAGGCCCGGCTTCGCCATCGGCAGCATGATCTGGAAGAACACCTGGTACTGGTTGGCGCCGTCCACGATCCCGGCCACGCCCACTTCACTGGGCAGGGTCTTGAAGAACCCCACCAGGAAGAAGATCGTGAACGGCAGCGAGTAGGCGATGTAGACCAGCGCCAGGC
>JAEZJB010000069.1 GCA_023415845.1 Chloroflexota bacterium
TTCGGGTCGACGCCCTTGCGTAGATCAACCAGTCTGAATGACGGCACGGAACACGGGGCAGGAGCCAGTTGGCTTCTGCGCTGAAGTTGCGGGGTTGTCCATCTGGAACGCGCTCGGTCGGCCTGGCGATGATTGCTGAGTGACAAGTACTTGGGACAGCCAGCAGACCGCCTGCCTCATTGCCAATTCCAGCAGATTGGCGGCGACGGCAAAGACTCCCAGTACCAGGCCTTCTTGTCCGCCCTGATGGGTCGATAGTGCCCGACTCGGTTGGAATCTAGTTGTTGAACTTATTGGACCCGCTTCTCGTTCAGCCGAAAGGGAATGTGCCATGGAGGGGCCAGTTGACGGGGCTCAGTTCTCCACACTCCCTGATTTGGATCTGAATATAGTCCGGTGAGGATTGGATAATGGCGGAGTGGCAAAACAAGGCCTTGCACAACTGTTGCGTATCGGTATAATGACCTCACGCAGGCGCTTATATCCCCCCAGGCAGGGCTGGCAACAGCAGTGGATATGCGCAGGCATTGGGACTTCATGAAGACAACCTAAGGAACTGGGGACCTGAACCATCGAGGTTTGATTGACGTGGCGTCATTCTGGGCCTGGTTGGAGAAGAGATTTCGTACTCAAAGCACTAGTGCGACCTCACTTGTGGTTCCTGATCTGGACTCCGGCGCATTCAGTTCGAGGCTGAATTGCCAGTGGGGTGTTGGTTGTCGTTTGCGCGTTGCAGGTCCGACAGGAGAGCCAGATGGTTAATGATCGAAGTTCAGTCTATCCAAGCATCAGACTTGACGATCTGGTCATTACCGAAACACGCAGCGACATGCTGGTGTATGACCAGCGTGCCCATGCCCTTCACACGCTGAATGCACGAGCTACCTCGATCTGGCGGCTGGCCGATGGAACGCGGTCGATTGACGACATCGCGCGGGAATCCGGTGAGACAATCGAGGCCGTGGAACAGACTATCAGCACCCTTGCCAGCTCCAATCTGCTCCAGGAGGAAGTGGCGAGCTTCTGGCAGGCGCCACAATCGCGGCGGCGTGCTTTGCGCAAGGCAGCGTTGGTGGCTGGGCCGGTGATTTTGTCGGTGGGCGTGCCGCTTGCGCAGGCGGCGGCGTCAAAGTGTGGCGGGACTACTGGTTGTCCCGCTACTAATCCACTGGGTCAGTTCTGTTGCCATGGAAACAAGCCGGGCACCTGTAACGAGCTTGGAGTCTGTAGCGCAAAGCCTTAGTAAGTGAGGAAAACGGTGTCAATACAGAGGTTTGCAAACCTGGAAAGGTCCGTCACATCTTCGCTCTAAACTGACTGTGAAGTGGAATTGAACTGAGCAAGTAATGGAACTTGATCTTCGGCAATTGCTTCGTATAGGGCGCCAATACTGGTGGTTAGTCATCGTGCTTATGATGGTGGCTGGCGGGACAGCATACTGGCGCTCTTCCAAGCAGCCTGATCTGTATCGAACCACATCGCAGGTTTTGCTTGTAGGTGGAGAGCAGGAAAGCGATACCTATCGGGCACAGGTCACCAGCCTTGGACTCCTGCAAACCTATGGTGACCTTGTCCACTCCGATATTGTGCTCGAACGCGTAATTGGAGCCCTTCAACTGCCATATGACGTAGTGTCGCTTGACAGCAAGGTCGCAATAGCATCGTCTGCCGAGAACTTGATAATTGGCATCTCCGTCATTGATACAGATCCGGGGCGGGCAGCGGAAATTGCCGATGAGGTTGCGCGGCAATTTATTCAGTACATCAGTGAGCGGCAAAACTTCACACTGTCTTCGGGAGTGGAAGTGGCCGGATTTGCACGCGTGCCGTCGGTGCCATTCGAGCCTAAACCGGTCACCGCCGGGCTGCTCGGGGCGTTTGTAGGACTGCTGCTGGCGGTGGCGACGATTGCTCTGCTGGAGTTTCTGGACAACACCGTCAAGCCCACGTCCCCGATGAAAGAGTTGACCGGGTCGCCTCTGTTGGCCACGATCCCGAGTCTCGATGGGATGAAGCCCGGTCCTCATCAGGCATTTTCGGTGGCTCAGCCACGGTCACCGGCCGCGGAAGCGATGCGGCTCATTCGCACGAATCTCGAGTTTGCTTCGGCGTCGTCGCCAGTGGACCGCATCCTGGTGACCAGTCCGAACGCGGGAGAAGGCAAGAGCACGCTCGTCGCAAACCTGGGGATCGTCATGGCGCAGAGTGGTCTGCGGACGGTGATCGTCGACGCTGACCTGCGTCGCCCCACTCAGGACCGCGTGTTTGGTGTCTCGGGCTCCGAAGGACTCACCACCCTTCTCACCCACCCTGAACGATCCTGGGAGACCATTGCCAAAAAAGTCGCAGTGCCCAATCTCTTGCTGATTCCCTCTGGGCCGTTGCCTCCCGATCCAGCCGACCTTGTGAGTTCGAGGAGATTTGCCGACCTGCTCGCCAGAATCTCTGCAGAGGTTGACCTGGTCGTGATTGACGCGCCTCCGATGCTGGTGGCGAGTGATGCGCTGGCGATCGCGGCGGAAACGGATGGCGTGCTGCTGGTCTGCCATGCCAACCGGACCCGCCTCGATGCGCTGTCCCAGGTCACCGAGTCGTTCCGGGACCACAACATTCGACTGATCGGCGTAGTGCTGAACCGAGCCAAGCAGCAGCGAGCGACGTATTACGGTCGGTACTACAACAGTACGAAGGCTCCAGCCACCGGCGACTAGCCACCAACACCAATTCAGCCTCCCCGGCGTTGCTATAGACTGAAGAGGAGCCGAACGCCCATCAGTCCCGCAACCCGGAGAGGCCGCCGATGTCCAGCGCCATCACCACACCACCACCGCACTGGCGCCGATCGATCCTCGCACTCATGGTCGTTCTGACCGTTGTGCTCGCCGTGGCTGGCCCGGTCTTTCACGGACGGGTGACGAGTGCGCAAATAGTCACCGCGCAGGCGACTCAGCCTCCGCCGCCGACCAACCCGCCCGCGCCGACTCAAGTCCCTCCGCCTACCAATCCGCCAAGGCCGACTGATCCGCCACCGCCGACGCAGGCGCCTCCGACTAAGGTTCCCCCGACGGAGCCGCCGCCAACCCAGGTGCCGCCGACCGAAATTCCTTCGACCGAGGTTCCGGTGACGGAGCAGCCAACCGAAGCGCCGACCAATACTCCTGACCCCTTCCCGAGTACGCCAAGTGTGCCGCCGCCGAATGCGCCGGTGCGGGAGCAGGCACCGCCAACGTCCGGGCCGGATGATGCCGGTGACGTGGAACTCGACTGCACGCCACAGGCGAGCCAGGCAACGCCGATTGCCAATGCGGACGCCTGGAACCTGCAGGTCTGCGTGATTCCCGAGGTATTTCAGGGGAGTGACTCGCTGGATGTAACGGCGACATCCAGCGATCCGGGCTGGCGTGTGATTCTCCTTGATCCGGCAGATGCGTCGACCCCGGGTTTGCTCAACGCCAGTAACAATCGCACGGTGATCGACGACGTCAATCGAGCGGAGGATACGTTCCTGCTTGGTGTCCAACGGACCTGCAGTGCCCTGGGGAACACGACGCTGTCATTTGAACTACGAGGGAATCAGCAGGGGCGTGAGCTGGAGGCAACCGCCACATTGCCGGTCGAGATGCCGCCGGCGACCGACGTGCAGGTGGACCTGCTCGCGGCGAAGGTCGAAGCTGCTGGCGACACCGCAACCGGAGCGTTCACCATCGCCTGGCAGCGTCCGGACGCTCCCGTCTGCGATTGGCAGGTGACGGTAACCTTGCCGGGCTCAGGTGCCATCGCCATGGAGCATCTCTCCGGGCCGGGCGGAATTGCGGCGGTGACGACGACCGGTCGGGTGATCGTCACGATACCGGCGACTGCCCGAACGGGAGAATTCAGGCTGGAAGTGAGTTTCCCGGACGGTCCGCCGACGGCCGCCGGGGTGGAAGCGCAGGTGCGTCCGTGAAGCGGTGGGTGGGTCTCTTCTTGCTGGTGGGTGTGTTGATCCTGCCAGATAGTGTCATGGCACAATCGGCAGTCTCGCCACCGCGACTGGCGTTGCAGACGGTGGGTGGTCAAACGACGATGGCGGCCCTGGTCGAACCGGGTGAGGTGGTGCGTGACGAAATCCGGTTTGGAGCTGATCGGGCGACTGACGCGACATTGCGTATCGTGAATCTCACATCGCCGCCCAATGGAGGCATTGTTCCATCTGTTGCCGATGCGCTGACCGCCCCAGCGACGTGGTTGCGACTGGAGACTGGGGGTGTTGGGCTTGAGCCCGAGGTAGCGTCCACGCTGCCGATCGAGGTGGCGATCCCCAGCGATGCTTCCTCCGGCCAGTACCTGGCGGCGGTGCTGCTCGAAGCCACAGCGCCGGGGAGGGATACCAGCGAATTGTCGCAGGTGTCGCAGGCGATGCTGGTGGTGTCGATTACGGTTGGCGGCGAGCAGGACCCGGCATTTGAGCTCGATGAACCGGTGGTCGAAGGGCGGTCGACGGGGCCGACGCTGGTGGTGCCGATCTCGAACACCGGTAATGTGACCCTCGCCCCAAGTGGCGACCTTGCGCTGGATTCCGAACAGGGCAGTCCAATCAACCTGCCGATTTCGCTGGGTCCAATCCTGCCCGGAGTAACGACGACGGTCGAGGTTCCGCTGACAGACGTGCCCCAGGGCGAAGCCGAGATCCGGCTGACCCTGGCCGACGACGCCACAGGTGCGCGTGCCCAGATCACCACGGCCTCGATTAACGTGCCGGCTGATGGAGGAGAGGGGCCGACGGCGACCGCGACCAACGTGTCGGACGATACGCCTGAAACTTACACGCCGGATGGCGAGCCGGTTGATGTCACGATCCGGAATGCGCACCTGACGCCAGAGGGATCGCCCATTGAATTTGTGACCGTGACGGCGGACGTGGTCAATATCGGTGAGCCAGTAGGGGCGGCAGCGCTGGTGATGGAGGTAAGCCGTAATGGGCAGGTTGTCGACACGGTCACCCTGGTGGAGTTCGCCGCAGTGCCAGCAGGGACATTGGGCTTGAACACCACGTATTCGCCAGGTGACGGGTTCAGTTCCGGCCTCTGGACATTCCGCCTGCGCCTGGTCGACGTGGATGGGAATGTCGTTACCCAGACCGGAACATTTGCCAAGCTCGACCTCACCTGAGCCAGATGCAACCTGAATCCAAGGAGCGTGGCCCG
>JAEZJB010000410.1 GCA_023415845.1 Chloroflexota bacterium
AGGACATGGTCAACGTCACGCTCGGCGCTATCGAAACGCAGGTCCCGTTCGGCATCTACTACGCCATTTCCGAGAACCCGGACCGCAAGTGGGATATCACCAACACCATCATCGACCTGGGCTACCGGCCAGTTGAACGGTGGGATGAATTCGTGGGAGCTGACTATCACCACGAGCCGGGCGACCCGCCGCTGCGCGCCGAGTGGCCAGACTAGATGTTGGTGCCGACCGGGAGGCGGACGAGCGCCGCGTGGTTCCCAACTGGATTGATTCGATCTCAATCGCCGCAGGTCGGACTCCAACTGGTGCCACCAGTGCTCACCTGTGAGTGCGAGCCCGGATATGCTCAGAACGAGTTTCGGGGGAGTTCTCGAGGTTGGCTTGACGGTGCGTCTGTCCTGGTTGACATGTATAGGCCGGCCCTCGACGGCAATCCAGACGCCCGGGCACCCATGGCGGCCGCAAGGGCCATCCTGATCCCTCCGGCAAAACAGAACAGCCGGTGAGCATGCTCACCGGCTGTTCTGTACATTTCGGCTCTGTGTCCTGGATCAGGCAGAGACCTAATCGGTGACGAGACCATTGAAATGGTCTTCGACTTCGTCCGCCTTTGTCGGCTGCACGGTGTCGCGCAGGTGCTCGGGCGGTGAGTAGAGCGTGTACAGCTTCATCGGCTGGTCGCCAGTGTTGATGATGTTGTGCCAGGTTCCGGCTGGAACGATGATGATCCAGTCCGCTTCCAGATCTCGCTCCTCTTCGCCATTGTTGATGATGGCCCTGCCTGATCCCTGCTCGACCCTGATGAACTGGTCCAGCCCGTGGATCTCGTTCCCGATCTCCACGCCGGGCTCAAGGCTCATCAGCACCAACTGGGTATAGTGAGAGGTGAATACCACCCGCCGGTAATCGGTGTTTTCGAGAGTCAGTTGCTCGATATCCGCGACAAAGGGCATCATGGCTATCTCCTGTTCACCTGCTAGCCGTCGCTCGTTCACTCGGTGAAACGTCGATCCGGGATCGCGGTCTGGATCTCCTTTCTCCGCCGTTGCTGGGCAGCGATTGACCGGTGGGGCCATGATAGCCGCCCCATCGCCGGACCCGGTCGACGACTAGCACTTCCCGCCACCACGCGGCGTCCCATTTTCAATCTCTACCGCGTATTCTACGGCTCTGGTTGACACGAACGTACAGCCATGAGACGATCCGAACAGGTGTTCGCCTGCCCGCCTGCAGTGCGGTCAAGATTTCAGGTCAAACACGATTGGCGTTCTGCCAGCCCACAACCTACACTCCCAAGTTCGCGCCCTGTCCGAGACCGGGGAGGAGTGCGCACCAACCTGCGCCGTAACTATCCCTGGAGGATCCATGGCATCCGCCATTCCCACTCCTTCCACGACCTCTGCTTCCCGAGCCGAGTTCACCGTCGATGACGCCCATGTGTATGACCAGCGCACGCCCGTTCGTTGGCTGCTCTCGCACCTCACCCGCTATCGGGCCATGCTCGGCGCGTTCGTGGTGGGCTCCATCCTCGCCACCCTGCTCAACGGCGCGATTCCAATCGTCACCGGCAACGCATTCGACGATGTCCTCGACCCCAGCAAGGACCGCATGGCGGCGCTCATCAGCCTCTCGCTTGTCCTGCTGGCGCTCGTCCTGCTCCGCGGTGCGTTTGACGTCGTCGCCAGGTACTCGATCGAGGTTCTGGCCAAGCGACTTGAACGCGACACACGCCTCGAACTCTTCACCTCGTTGCTCGGCAAGAGCCAGACGTTCCACAACCGCCAGCAGGTGGGCGACCTCATGGCGCGGTCCACCAACGACGTGCGGCAACTGGGTTTCATGATGTCTCCCGGGGTGGACCTGATCATCGACTCGATGCTGGCCCTCGTCGTGCCGTTCATCTTCATTGCCATGATCGACTGGCAGCTCCTGCTGGTTCCGACCCTGTTCGCGGCCGGGTTCTTCATCACCCTCCGGCTTTACATGAAGCGCCTCGCTCCGGTTTCCAACGACATGCGTGCGCAGTTCGGCGTCATGAATGCCGGACTGAACGAGGCGGTCCGTGGCATCGAAGTGATCAAGGCCACCGGCCAGGAGACCCAGGAAAAGGGCAAGTTCAGCCGAAATGCGCGTCTCTACCGTGACTACCAGGTGCTGCAGGGGCTGGTCCAGGCGAAGTACCTGCCCACCCTGCTTCTGCCCATCGCCACCGCCTTCGGCATCCTTCACGGGGTCTATCTGATCCAGCAGGACCAGATTTCGATCGGCCAGCTCGTCGCCTACGTCGGGCTCCTCGGCCAGCTCGGGTTCCCGACCTTCATTTCCACCTTCTCGTTCTCGCTGATCCAGATGGGACTTTCGAGCGCCCAGCGCGTCCTGGGTCTCATGAACGAGAACACCGAACTCGACCAGAACACGGGTGGCCACGTTGCGCCCATGCGTGGCGACATTGTCTTTGAGAACGTGACCTTTTCCTATGAAGGCACCACCGTTCTCCGGAACATTTCCTTTCACGCGGAACCAGGGCAGACGGTCGCCATCGTCGGTGAAACCGGCTCTGGCAAGAGCACGCTGACCAAGCTCGTCAACCGGACCTACGATGTCGACTCCGGCCGCATCCTGGTCGACGGCATCGACGTCCGTGACTGGAACATGGATTCCCTGCGGTCGCAGATTTCGTTCATCGAACAGGACGTGACCCTCTTCTCACGATCGGTTGCCGAAAACATCGGCTTCAGCCTTGGCCAGAGTGCCGACCGCGAAGAGGTGGTCCGCGCCGCGCGCGATGCCCAGGCCCACGAGTTCATCGTCGAACTCGACGAGGGGTACAACACCGTCATCGGCGAACGGGGAGTAACGCTTTCCGGTGGCCAGCGACAGCGCCTCGCCATCGCCCGGGCCCTGCTGACCTCACCTGCCGTGCTGGTGCTGGACGATTCCACCAGCGCCATCGATTCCGCCACCGAGGACATGATCCAGCAGGCGATTCGGCGCATCCTCGAAGGCCGAACCACCCTGCTCATCACGCATCGCCTCTCGCAGATTCGCTGGGCCGACAAGGTCCTACTGCTCCGGCAGGGGCAACTGGTCGGCGAAGGCACCCATGAGGAGCTGCTCCGCGATTCGCGGCTGTACCGTCGTATCTTCTCGCATTATGACGAGATCGACGCCGACGACGATGCGCGCGACGCAATTCCACCCGCCCTGATCAGCAATGATGAACCGGCGGAAGCGCCGGAGGTGTTCTCGGCCGCGCCGGATGCGCCAGACGAGGCCGACGCCAGTCTCATCGCCAACACACCGAATGCCGAACTGGGAGAACGCTGACCATGGGCTTCATCATGGAGGGCCTCGACGCCGAGGATTACGATCGTCAATATTCCGACAGCGAGCTCCTGCGCCGCATCGGCCGGTACTTCAAGCCAGCTCGTACTGCCATGATCGTCGTAGGCGTGATGATCGTGCTGAACTCAGTGTCCAGCATGGTCCAGCCGGTGCTCGGTGCCTGGGGCATCGACCGCATCGTCAACGATGGCGCCAGCAGCGCGCTCTGGATTCTCTTCTTCGGCTTCCTCGCCTCCGGCGTGCTGGCCTGGATCTTCAACTTCATCCGCCAGTGGCTCACTGCGCGGGTGGTCGGCGACGTCACGCTCAACCTGCGGGAAGATGCCTTCGCTGCCGTGATGGAGCGTGACCTCTCGTTCTATGACACCAACCCGTCCGGGCGCATCGTCTCCCGTGTGACCTCTGATTCCGATGACTTCTCCAGCGTCGTCACGCTGACCATGAACCTCGTCAGTCAGGTTCTGCTGGTCGCGATCATCGTCGTCATTCTCTTCCAGCGAAACGTCACCCTCGCCTTGGTCGCGGTCGGCATTACGCCGGTCTTCGCCCTCATGGCCATCGCCTTCCGTCGCATCGCGCGCGATTCGACCCGCCAGGCCCAACGATCGATCGCCAACGTCAATGGCTCGATCCAGGAGGCCATGAACGGGATCGCGATTGCGAAGAACTTCCGGCAGGAACGTCGTCTCTACGACGAATTCGTCGACACCAATGCCCAGGCCTATCGCGTCACGCTCAAGCAGGGCCTGGTCTTCTCGGCCATCTTCCCGTTGCTGTTCTTCGTAGCCGGTCTCGCCACGGTCATGCTCGTCTACCTCGGCGGACGTGGCTTGATCAACGGCTCGATCTCGGCCGGTGACTGGTTTCTCTTCTTCCAGAGCGTCATGCTCTTCTGGATGCCAATGACCTCCATTGCCTCGTTCTGGTCACAGTTCCAGCAGGGCCTCGGTGCGGCGGAGCGCATTTTCTCCCTGATCGACGCCGACCCGGAAGTTATCCAGGCCGCGAACAACGATCCCGGGCGAATCGGTGGCGACATCGAGTTCCGTGATCTGACCTTCTCCTATACCGACGGCACGAACGTGCTCGACAAGTTCAACCTCACCATTCCGCGAGGCCAAACGCTCGCCATCGTCGGCCATACCGGCGCCGGCAAGTCGACCCTCGGCAAGCTCATCACCCGGTTCTACGAGTTCCAGGACGGGGACCTGCTGATCGACGGTCGCTCGATTCGCTCGT
>JAEZJB010000432.1 GCA_023415845.1 Chloroflexota bacterium
CATCCACGGTCACGACGTGCCGAGCAAGGTCGACGGAGACATGCTGGGCGGTGATGACGTTGTCGCGCAGCGGTGACGACCGGCGGAGAACTGCGCGGAGCCTGGCGAGCAGTTCGTCGATGCCGAAAGGTTTGGTGAGATAATCGTCGGCCCCCAGGTCCAGTGCGGTGACCTTATCGGTCTCCTGGCCGCGGGCCGAAAGCACGATCACCGGCAACTCGGTCCAGGTGCGAAGTTCGCGGAGCACGTCGAGCCCATCCCGCCGGGGCATGACCAGATCGAGCACCACAGCATCGGGCTGCCAGGCGGCGATCCGGGCGAGAGCGTCCTCCCCATCCTCCGCGGCCTCGACGGCATACCCGTGCCCCTGGAGGGCAGTCACCAGTGCCCGCCGAATTTGCGGCTCGTCATCGACGACCAGAATCCGCGGTCCGGTCATGCTTCATCCCCTCCCAACGGCAGGATGACATGCATGACCGTTCCCTGCCCGACGTGGCTTGTGGCGGAAATGCTGCCGCCATGCGCCTCGACCAGCCCCTTGCAGATGGCCAGGCCAATGCCAGAACCGGCGACGGGACCGCGCTCGTGGGCCCGGTAGAAGGCATCGAAGATGTGCGGCAGACGGTCGGGGGGGATACCGATGCCTTCATCGGCCACGTCGATGTGGAGCGACTCCCCCGTCACGACCACCGAGACCGTGATCCGGGACTCCTCGGGCGAGTATTTGATTGCGTTCTCCAGCAGGTTGGCCAGCACCTGTCCAATCTCCACGTAGTCGAGCCAGGCAAGGGGCAGGTCATCCGGCGCATCCACCACGATCTGATGATCCCCGGCGTGACGACGCGCCTGGCGGACTGCATCATCGACCAGTTCGCGCACGTCGTACCAGTCGCGCTGCGGTTTGAGCGCGCCACCTTCGATGCGAGAGAGGTCGAGCAGATTGCTGACCATCAGCGTGAGGCGATCGGTTTCGACTTCGATGCCGTGCAGGAGCTCGGTGCGCGTGGAAGCTGGCCAATCCACGCCAGGGTCCAGCAGGGTGGAGGCCGATGCCTTGATGGCAGCAAGCGGGGTTCGCAGGTCATGTGAAACGGCTGCCAGCATCGCCGACTTGAGCTGGTCGCTCTGTTCCAGGACCGCCGCCCGCGTCGCCTCCTCGGTCAGCCGGGCACGCTCCATGGCGAGTGCCACCTGGTCGGCAAATGTCGTCAGCATCCGTTCATCGTCCGGCGTGAAGCGGCCACCACCGGGACGACCAATCACTTCGAGCACGCCGAGCACTCGCTGCTGCACGATGATCGGCACGAACAGTGCGTCGCGCAGGGTCGCTGGCTTCGGACTGGCGCCCGGTGTGGAGCCGTGGGGAGCCCGGATCTTCGCTCGCGGGCTTCCGACACCGGCCGGTGCTCGCGTGCCGATCGCGTGCTGGGCCATGGCTGCCGCCTGGCGGTCCAGCCGGGCCGGCTCGTTTGGCGGCCAGACCGCCTGCACGTTGAGGTTGCCGGCGGAGTCGGCCGTCAGGATACGACTGGCGCGTGCGCCGTAAATCTCCACCACGCCGCGGGCGATGCCAACCAGCAACTGGTCGAGGGTGACGCCGCTGACGAGGGACCGGTTGAGATCGTAGAGCAGCGCGGTTCGCTCGCCCTCACGAATCGTGGTGCGGGTCTGCTCTCGAATCCTGGCGGTCGCCAGGGCGGTGCCCAATGCCACTGCCAGAAAAACGAAGACGGCCAGCACGTGATCGGGATCGGCGACCGACAAGGTGCCATACGGTGGAATGAAGGCCACGTCGAAGCAAACGAAGGAGACAACCGCGCCGATGGTTGCCGCCAGGGCGTCAAGTGCCAACCCGAGCGCGATGGCGAGGATGAGGTAGAGCAGCATGACGTTGAGGACGCCGAGTTCCTGCCGGAACACCAGCATGCCACCGGTCAGCATCGCGACTGCCGCGAGGGCCACGACGATGCGACCAGCCGAGTTCCGGCGTGTTTTCCACCAGAGCATCACGTCCCTGATTGGGCGACCAGCATCAGAAGAAGACGACTGCGACCCCATGCACAAGCCTCCGGCACCACGCCCTGCACCTGCCAACCGGCAGGGTCAGGCGTAGCGGGCTCATGGTACCCGGTGACCTCGGGTTGCAACTGGCACCCAGTGGAACGGTCCGCATAGAATGTCCGCAGATACGTATCGGAGGAATACCAGCTTTGGGCAACCTGCACAGGTGCGCATCGTGTTTGGCTTTCCTGCGAATGCGTTAGCAGCGGGGTCCATTCCATTGTGGAAGGCTGGGACCGTTCCGGCCCGGCCAGGAGCGTACGTGATGACCTGTGGCGAGCGATCGCCCTGGAGGAGAAATCATGTCAGACCGGTATTCCTCGACGCGTACCCGCAAGCTCGTTTTGAGCGACCGCACCCTTCGCACCCTGGTCGATCGCCGGAAGTTGCTCCGGGCCTCGGGCATTGGTGCCCTGGCCGGCATCGGCGCTCCGTACGTCTCGCTGGCCGGTGGCCCGGCTCTCTCCCGCTCCTACAAGCTGGGGCTGCAGGAAGAGGAACTGTCGATCATCATCGGCACGCTGGGTGAAGCCTCGACAATCAACCCATTCAAGGCCGGTGACTCGGAAGACGAGTGGCGCTGCAAGATTCTCTACGACGAATTTGTACGGATCGACCCGGTCACGTATGAGCCGATTCCCGGCATCGCCTCCGAGTGGACCGTCGAGGACCTGACGTTCACCTTCACCATTCGCCCGGAAGCGATGTTCTCCGATGGCACGGCGGTGACGGCGAAGGACATCGCCTTCACGCTCAAGGGCATCCTGAACACGGCGACCGGTTCGCCGCGCCAGTCCAACTTCCTCGTGATCGATGGCGCCCAGGAATTCGCCGATGGCGCGGCTGATGACGTCTCCGGCATCGTGGTCGTCGACGACCAGACGCTGCAGATCACCCTGGCCCAGCCGGATGCGCCCTTCCTGTTCAACCTTCGCTATGTCTGGCCAGTGCCGGCCGCCGCGCTGGAAGGCGAAGACCTCGCCACGACCACCTTCTTCCAGAACCCGGTTGGGGCCGGCCCGTACAAGTTCGAATCGTGGACCACTGGCGCCGATTTCGTGGCTGTGGCCAACGAACACTACTGGGAAGCCGACAAGCCGGCGATCAAGCGCGTTACCCATCGGGTCATCCCTGACTCGCAGTCGCTGGTGCTGGCCCTGCAAAACAACGAAATCGACGGATCGAACTATCCAAACCCGGCTGGCCGCGACCTGCTGGAGGAGAATGCCGACCTCGACATCATCGTGCCGCCGTTCAACTCGGGGAATGGGTGGATCTTCAACACGCGCGACGAGGTCCTTTCCGACAAGCGGGTGCGCCAGGCAATCGCGATGGCGACCAACACGCAGCAGTTTGCCGATGACTTCCTGCTGGGCATGAGTGGCCCGGCCCTCGGCCCGATCGCGCCCGATTCCTGGGCATTCGACCCGAACCTGACACCGATCGCCTACGATCCGGAGGCTGCCAAGGCCCTGATCGACGAGGTCGGTGTGGCTGGTGCCCAGATCGAATTCTTCGTCAACGCGGGCAACATTTTCCGCGAGGACTGGTTGACCTTCACCCAGCAGGCATTGCAGGAAATCGGCCTCGAAGTGATCCCGAATGTTGGCGACTACGCCACGCACGTCGAAGCCGTAACCCAGAACCAGGACTTCCAGGTTTCCGGCGTGGACTTTGCCGGGGTCACCGCCGAACCGAGCCAGTTGTGGGACCAGTTCCACTCGACGTCGAGCGGCAATTACTCGGGCATCAGCAATCCGGACCTCGACGCCCTGCTCGACCAGGCACGGGCCACGATCGACCAGGAAGAAGCAAAGCCGATCTATGCAGAAATCCAGGCCATCATCATGGACGAGGTCCCGATGCACTTCGCCTGGTATCGGCCGTTCCTGCACACGGTGAACAAGGCCAAGTTCGCCAACTACACCTCCAGTGGGTCGTTCGGCCTGTTCTATGGACTGCAGGACTGGACCGCTGCCGGGTCCTGACCGGCCGCGCCGGACGAGAGCATCGGTCAACAGACCGAGAGTGCTCTCGCCCGGCCAGCATGATGTAAACGAACGTTACGAACCCGGAGGGTCGGCTTCCGCCCCTCCGGCGAGAGGCAACGCGCATGTCTGGGGCAATGGGCCAGTACATCCTGCGCAGGATTCTCATGCTCATCCCCCTGCTGCTCGGGCTGAGCCTGGTGATGTTCCTGCTGCTGCGGCTGGCACCGGGAGATCCGGCGACGGCGATGATGTCGCCACAGGCCGCGAACAATCCCGATTACGTCGAGCAAACCCGCCGCAACCTGGGCCTGGATGAACCGATCTGGACGCAATACCTGATCTGGCTGGGCAACCTGGCAACGGGCGACCTGGGGACCGCCTACGGCTTCAACAACAAGCCGGTGCTGGACCTGATTGGTGAGCGGGCCGGAGCAACCCTGCAACTCCAGGGGGCGGCGCTGTTCATCGCCGTGGCCATCGCGATTCCGGTCGGCATCATCTCGGCCACCAAGCAGTATTCGTGGTGGGACCACTCGGTGACGGTGACCTCATTCATCGGGCTGGCCCTCCCGAACTTCTGGCTGGCCCTGCTGCTGCAGATCTGGCTGGGGGTGAAGCTGGGGCTCTTCCCGATCATCTCCACCGGCCAGGCAAGTGAACCGTGGAGTGAACGCTGGCGCTTTTTCGTCATGCCGATCATCGTGCTGGCCCTGCCCAGCATCGCCTACTTCGCCCGGTTCATGCGCTCGTCGATGCTCGAAGTCATCAACCAGGACTACATGACTACTGCCCGGGCAAAGGGGTTGGCCACTCGCTCCGTGCTCTATCGGCACGGCCTGCGTAATGCCCTACTTCCGCTGGTGACGGTGATTGGCCTGCAACTGCCGCAAATCCTCGGCGGTGCCGTGATCATCGAGCAGATCTTTGCCTGGCCCGGCCTGGGACTGCTGGCCTGGGATGCGATCGCCAAACGTGACTATCCCGTCATCCTGGGCATCACCATGATCACCGGCGCAGCCATCATGATCGTTTCGGTCGTCGTCGATATCGTCTACGTCCTGCTCGATCCCCGTGTTTCGCTGACAGGACCGGCCAATGCCTGAGTCGACGATGGAAATCACCCCTGCCGTTCCGGTTGCGGCCGTCTCGGCGCTGGAAATTGACGACCGGCGGCAACGACCTGGTGTGTGGAGACGGCTCCGACGCAACAAACTGGCGATGATGGGGATCGTGATCCTCGCCATCTTCTACCTCGTGGCGATCCTGGAACCGTTTCTGGCCCGCTACCCTTACGACCAGCTGATTCCGGGCGCGCGCAACCTCCCGCCCTCGTGGGAGCACTGGATGGGCACCGACCGCTCGGGCCGGGACGTCTACTCCCGCCTGATCAAGGGTGGACAGGTCTCGCTGGCAGCCGGGTTCATGTCGGTCACCATCGTGATGCTGATCGGGGTGACGCTCGGGGCGCTGGCCGGCTTCTTCGGCGGCTGGGTCGACCAGCTTGTCATGCGCTTCACTGATGTACTGCTGGCGGTGCCGCTGATCCTGCTGCTGATCACGGCGGCCTCCCTCTTCCGCCCCAGCCTGCGCACCACGATCATCGTGATCGGGGTTTCGTCGTGGCCGGGAACCGCGCGCCTGGTCCGCGGGCAGTTCCTGGCGCTCAAGGGGCAGGAATACGTCACGGCGGCGAGGGCGATCGGCGCCTCGCCAGCGCGGTTGATGGCACGGCATCTTTTCCCGAACGCACTGGCGATCATCATCGTCCAGGCAACGATCTGGCTCTCGTACGCCATCATCCTCGAAGCCAGCCTCAGCTACCTGGGCCTCGGCGTTCAGATTCCAACTCCATCGTGGGGCAACATGCTGCAGGACGGCCAAAGGGAACTGCTGTTTGGCGCATGGTGGCTCACCTTCTTCCCTGGCATGGCGATTTTCCTGACCGTGCTGTCGTTCAACCTGCTGGGAGATGGTCTGCGCGACGCCCTCGACCCTCGTCACCGCTAGGCTGCTGGCCCCATTCGGGAACCATTGCCGCCGTTTGGACGTGTATGGCTGTGGATCCACCTGCGGCACGACCCGGCAACGCACGCCACCGCAGCGGACCAGACTAAGGGAGACAACAGCCATGGGATTGTGGGACAAGCTGACCGGAACCGAACGACCGGCCGAAGACGTACCCGTGCTTTCGAAGGAGGAGGTGCGCCAGCGCATCCTCGACCTGAATCGCCCAACCGCTCCATTCCAGATCATCGACGGGACTGACGAAGGGGTGGACCTGATTGCCGAATGGAAGATCGTGGATGCGCAGTGGTACGAAATCTTCGCCAAGGCGGGCCTGGAGAAGGTGTTCCGCATTCGGATGAAGTTCGATGCCGAAAACCATGAAGTGCGAAACAAGGACGAAGAGTTCGAGGTCGCCTGGGAAGCTGGCGTCCCCACGCTTTCGCTGTCGGCCAGCAAGACCATGGGGCAAACCAAATCGTTCCAGTTCGGCACACGCTTTGGCTTCACCGAAGAGTTCCGACCTGGCGAAATCTACACCTACAAGTTCCAGACCAGCGAGATCGAGGACCCAATCAGGGACGTCGTCAACGCGAGTGGCTGGACGTGGAAGGGTGTCGCATTCGGCCGGCTCTAGGGCCCGCGCGTACACAGGCCAGTGACCGTGCCGCTGCCGTTGCGGCTCGGCGAGGGACAGACACGGGCGCGCTTACGAACGCGTTTCCCCCGCCTCAAGGTCAGAGGCTGGTACCAGCCCCTTGCGCATTGCCACGCTGGCCGCGAGCGTTCGCTTGTTGACTCCCAGCTTGGACAGGATGTTGCCAACGTGTGTCATCGCCGTGCGGGGGCTGATGAAAAGGCCATCGGCGATCTCCTTGTCGCTCAGGCCACGCGCCAGTAACACCAGCACTTCGCGCTCCCGTGGGGTCAACCCAAGCTCCTCGGCCGCCTGGTCGCCCATGCTGACACTGGCCCGTTCGGCTTCGCGGGCACGGCGTTCGCGCTCGGCGGCCGAGATGCTTTCCGCCAGGGCAATGGCTTCATCGACCGCCGTCTCGAGGGTCTGGCGCTTGCCCGCTTCGAACGCGTGATTAAACCCTTCCTCGCCCAGTTCAGCGTGGAGTTGTTCGAGCAGGTCATTGATCTCGACCCGGCTGCGGTGCGTGATGCCGATCTGGTGCCCCTCGCGCATGGTGGTGGTCGACCCGATCAGCCGCGCAGCAGCCACCATGCGGTCATCGGTAGCCGCCGCCGCCGCGAGCGCGTCGACCACATCGGCCATCAGCCGCCGCGACCCCATCTGGCGCAGGATGACCAGGGCCTGGGTGAGCAGGTCCATTCCCTCTGACAGCTGGCCACGCCGAACCGCGACCTTGCCCAGTCCGAGCAGGATGCCCGCCTTGCCGAAGGTATCGTCAAGCTCGGAGGCAAACTCCATGCCCTCTTCGTACCAGCGTTCGGCCTCGTCGGTATCCCCACGGAGGTAGGCCACCATACCAAGATTACTGAGCGAGAGGGCGATGCCACGCTTGTTGCCGATGTCGCGACGAATCGCCAGCGCCTCGGCATGGTAGGTCGCCGAGAGGGCGTAATCCTCCTCGAAGCAGGCGATGTCACCCAGGTTGCTCAGCGTGGCAGGCAGCGCGATGGTGTCGCCAATCTGCCGGCGGATCGAGAGTGATCGCTCGAGCAGGACCCGGGCCGCATCGAACTTGCCCTGGATCAGTTCGAGCAGGCCAAGGTTGTTCAGTTCGTCGCCGGCGCCGCTGATATCGTCGATCGACTCGTACAACTCGAGGCTCTGAACGTAGCAGGCGTGCGACTTGGTGTACTGGCTGAGTTCCAGTGCCAGGTTCCCGAGGTTGTTCAGCGCCTGGGCGCGGATACCGACCGGCACATCGGTAGCCGCATTCAGCGACCGGCTCAACCAGCGCGATCCCTCGCTGAGTTGCCCGCGAACCAGCCAGTATCGCCACAGTCCCGAGGCCAGTCGCACACATTGCGTTGGAGCCTCGCCGTCGAGGTCGAGACCAGCCTGCAGCGCCAGTCGCAGGTTGCCCAGTTCGTGATCGAGACGACGCAGGATCAGGTGCTGGTTGGGACCAATCAGGTCGAACTCGAACGAGACAACGAGGTCAGTGAAGTAGCGAAGCACCCGCCGCCGCACGACATCCGTTTCCCGGGCGGCCTCAAGCCGGGAGAGGCCAAACTCGCGAATCGTCTCCAGCATCCGGAACCGGTACTCGTTGTCGCCCTGGTCGACCCTGGTGATCAGGCTCTTGTCGAGCAGCGAGAGCATCGCGTCCAGCACATCGCCCGGATCGTCGAACTCGTCCTCTTCCCCGCCGAAGCCAACGATTTCGGTTGCAGCTCCCAGTGAGAACGATCCGCTGAACATCGCAAGGCGCCGGAAGACCACCTGCTCCTCGGGGCTGAGCAAGTCGTAACTCCAGCGGATGGCGTCGCGCATCGTCCGCTGGCGACTCGGCAGGTCCCGGGGCCCCCCGGTCAATACATCAAGCCGGGCGTTGAGGCGTTTCAGAAACGATTCGGCAGAAAACAGCTTGATCCGGGCGGCGGCCAACTCCAGCGCCAGCGGCAGTCCGTCGAGACGGCTGCAAATTTCCGCGATGACCTCGGCGTTGCGGTCGTTGAGATCGAACTGGGGATTAGCCGCCCGCGCGCGCTGCACGAAGAGAGTCACGGCTTCGTTCTGGTCCAGCAGGGAGGCCGAAACACCGGGTTCGACCTGAGGAGGCACCAGCGGGGATACGGTGAACTCCTGCTCACCCTGCAGGTGCAACGGCATCCGGCTGGTCACGAGCGCCTTGAGGCCGGGGCACAACGAGAGCAACTCGACCACCACCACCGACTCGGTGATGACGTGCTCGAAATTGTCGAGCACCATCAGCACGCGGCGGCTCCCGATCGTCTGCACCATGCGGCGCATCAGCGTCGACTGGTCACCAACCGGCACCCCGATCGACTGGGCGATCGCGGCCCGCACCAGTGCCGGGTCCCGAATCAGCGCCAGGTTGACGAAGACGACCTCCCAGTCGGTGTCCTCGCTGACGAGACTCGCCGTGCGCAGGGCGATACGGGTCTTGCCTACCCCACCCGGACCAGTGAGCGTCAATAACCGCAAATCGGGATTATGGAGAAAATCGAGGATGACACCCGTCTCGCGGTCACGCCCCACGAGCGGCGTAAGGGGGCGAGGAATTGCCTCGGAATTCAGGGGGCGCGCCGTCGTGGCCGCCTGCTCGCGCGTCTTGGCGCTTGTTGTCGGAGCTTCCACCATTGCTGCCCCACCCATTGCAGCGAGAAGTTCGTCATTCAACGACGATGCGAGACTCTCCCGGGAACGCTGACCTTGCGACCGTGTACGTCTCCAACGCCGCGGGGGCGACTTCTGTTTCGGAACGACACCCTGATCCACGTGGAACAACGCGCGGCAATGCCATGCCCAGCAGACGACAAATGTCGCTCCTGTACGGCGATTGATGCGAAACAGCGCCGGTTTTTATGCAGGACATCAAGCATCGCATGCCACGCAACCCCATCACGAGGCACACACTCTAGCCTGCACCTCGTGAGGCAATACGTCAATACATGGGACAATTTTGCCGAGTGCAGATATGCCGATCACCACGTGCCTCCGGAATCACATCACCTGGGGGTTCTGGAGACGAGCGACCAGCAGGGAGTGGGCAGGATGATCACACGACGTCAGGTGTTGCTGGCGGCGGCAGCGCTGGGAGCGCCAGTCCATGTCGCCCGCATGCAGCCCTCATCGCCGGATGCTGCCTGGCCCACCGCCGAGCCTGAAACGCTGGGGTTCGCCGCTGACCTTGGCGACCGGATCGACACGCGCCTCGACGAGTTCCCGGCCGTGACCGGCGTGCTGGTGATTCGCCATGGAACGCTGGCGTTCGAAGCCTATCGCGGTGGCTACGAGGCTGGCACGCTGGTCAACATTCGCTCCGTTACCAAGAGCGTCACCAGCACCCTCGTCGGCATTGCGCTGCAACGCGGCGACATCGACCGGATCGATGTGACCGTCGGCGAGGTGATTCCGGATCGCATTCCCGCTACCGCCGACCCGGCTGTGGCAGACATCACCATGGAAAGCTTCCTTTCGATGACCTCAGGGCTGTGGTGGGACACCCATGACGACTGGCCGATGCTGCTGGCTGCCGCGAACTGGGTCGAAAACACGCTCCAGCAACCAATCGTTGCTCCGCAGGGCACGCAGTTCGTCTACAACACGGGCGGCTCGCATCTCGTCGGCGTAATGCTCGCCTCGATGGTGAACCAGCCGCTGGAAGATTACGCTCTTACGCATCTCTTTACTCCGCTTGGCATCACACCTGGTCCATGGATGCGATCGCCGCAGGGCGAGGTCAATGGCGGCTCGGGCCTGGAATTGCTGCCGCGCGACACTGCCAAACTGGGGCAACTTCTGCTCGATGGTCGCCTCTGGGCAGGCGAGCCGCTGGTCGATCCCGCCTATGCCGCAGCGGCCACCACGCGCCAAAGCGAAGGTGAGGCCGTGACTGGCGGCTCAATTGGGGTGCCGTATGGGTTCCAGCGGTGGATCACCGATGCCACGGGCTACCCGGCATTCTTCGCCCTCGGCTTCGGTGGCCAGTATGTCTACGTCGTTCCTGACCTCGAACTCGTGGTGGTTGTAGCAGCGGGATTCGCAGATGGAACAACGCCAATCCTGACCTCGCACCGTCCCATTGCCGAGCAGATCGTCGTTCCTGCCATCGTCAGTTGAGCACCACTCCATCGGTCCGGGGCTATCGCCGCATGGGCGATGGTTGCGATCGCGGTGGCGCTACCCTACATTCCTGACCGATCGTGGTTTGCATGGATCCAGGGCTTCGTGATCGAAGGGGAATCTTCGCCTTCCATGCCAGAACTCCTGATGTCCTTTCGCGCCGGATCGTAGAAGCTGGAACTGGGATGCCACCTGAAACCCGCCACCTGAATCGTCGCCATCTCCTGGTCGGCACGGCCCTGGCCCTGGCTCCGACGACGGTCAGGGGGCAGGCCGCTACCCCTGCGCCGACCGCCGTGCCGCCGTCGCTCGCCGGAACCACCCTGCGCCTGCTCACCTGGCAGCGCCCGGTTGACGGCTTCAACGATGCCTACGAGACCCTGGTCCGGAACTGGGCCGACAGGAACGGAGTCGGCCTCACGATTGACTGGATGGCCCCTGCCACGATGGTCGATGCTGTCTCGAACGAGATCGCTGTGGGCTCCGGTCATGATCTAATTGATACCCCGTTGCCAATGCCACAGGCCGAGCCCGCCATGCGCGACCTGACCGATCTGGACGACGAGCTGCGCAGCACCTGGGGTGACATGGTTGAGGCGTGCGACCAGTCGACCCTCAATCCCGTGACGGGCAGGCGCTGGGGTATTGCCGCCGGATGGGAACCGGCCATCGCGATGTATCGCGCCACAGCCTGGCAGGAAGCGGGATATCCGTTCGGCCCCCGCACCCTTGATGAACTGACCGCCGGGGCACGGTGGATCTGGAATGAACGGGGATTGCAGCTCGCCCTCGGACTCACTCCCACGCACGCTGCCGAGGTCACCGCCCAGAACTTCATCTGGGCAACGGGCGGCGGCGTGCAGGATGCGAACGAGCAGGTCGTGCTCAAGAGCCAGAGCACGATGGCCGCGCTCACCGCCATGCGGACGATCTTCCTCGAAACCATGACCCCGGTCGTGCTGGAGTGGAAGAACGACGACTACGTCGAATTCATGTTGAACGGATTCGGGTCATACACCATCGGCGGCCTGCACAACCTCCGTTCGATTGCCGCGCGAAAGCCGGAGATCGCGACCGACCTCTGGATTGCTCCACCAATCACCGGACCAGCGGGAACCCAGCCGGCGAGGGCGATGGTGATGGCCATGCCCACGCTGATGATTCCGGCCTGGAACCCGACTCCCGCGACGGCGGAAGCGTTGATCCGCGAGATGATCGTCCAGTCGGCCACGGTGGCGATGGCCAGCCAGCTCACCTACCTTCCGGCCTTCCCGGGATCGATGCCGGACCTCAACGACCTGCTCGCGGACGACCCGTTCGACGACATCCTGCCAACCCGGCTCGCGCCGTTGGCGGAGGCGCCGCTGTGGACCGCCAGCGGCGGCTGGCCAGGCCCGCTCAACCCGATGATCGCCGAGGGGCACCGCCAGGGGCTACTGGTGTCGATGCTGGCCGACGGCGCCACGGGGGCGATGCCGGATGCGGACGCCATCGCCTTCACGGCAGATGCATTCGAACTCCTGGCGGAACCGTGGCGAGCGGCGGGTCTGATGGCGCCCGTGTCCACTGATTCCGGCGTTGGCTGAGGCGACTCAGTCGGCGATCAACGTCAATCCGCTGGCCGCGACGGCGGCCGCAAAGGCATCCTCGACCAGTTCCAGGCCGAGGCCAGGGCTGTCTGGAACCACGATCGCTCCGTCCTCGAGCCGATAGCCGCTGGCGTCGATTTCGGCGAACGCTGCTTCGTCCCACTCGACATACCGAACGCCTTCGGTGCTGGCCGCCAGCTGGCTGGTGACGTAGTTACTGATGCCGCCGCCATAGGTGTGGGGCGACGACTCGACGCCATTTGCCGCCAGTTCAATCGCCAGGGCACGCCAGGCGCCCAGCCCGCGAGCGAAGATGTTGGTCTGTACCACATCGATCACGCCCTCGCGAGCCCAGGGCACCACACGAGGATCGGCCGCTCCCTCGCCATCGGCAATCCGCATCGCCAGGCCCTCGGTGTCCAACCAGCCCTGCAGGT
>JAEZJB010000437.1 GCA_023415845.1 Chloroflexota bacterium
ATAACAAGCTTTGCTTGGAAAAATACAGCGCGAGTGTCACACTTTCGTGACCAACGTTCAACAGCTCGTACATCCCGTTTTCATGAATTGGTCCTACCATGGAATCATCAACCAAATGCTCGCCAGAACGCGAGCCGCCCGCTTGAAGGAATCCGCGACATGACCGATTCGTCAAACCGATCCGACTGGCACCACCCACTCATTACCCCATACGAACCCCGGCGCTTCGACCGACGACGCCTGATCGGCATGACCACCGTCGGCATCGCCGCCGCAGCCCCGCTCTCTACTCTCCGTGGCGCACTGGGGCAGGAAGCGTCCCCCGCCGCCTCACCGATGATCACGGGCGAGACCGATGCGACCGAATTGCTCGATCGGGCCGTGCGCGCAATGGCCGCTCTCCAGACCTTCGCCTTCGAAATCGTGACAGTCGCCGGCGAAACCGCGCTAATGCCAGGTCTCAATCTCGATCTGGTGGAAGGTGTCGTCCGCCGCCCCAATGACTTCATGGCCACGGTCGAGGTCTCGACGCCCGTCGGGACGATCGAAGTCTCGGCCGTCGGGCTCGGCAACACCGCCTGGATCCAGAACCCGCTCTCCGATGGCGAATGGATGTCACTGGAGGGGATTGGCGACGTGGCGGCCATCCTCAACCCCGACACCCTCGTCCTCGCTGCCATCAACGTGCTGCAGGATGCCCGCATCGACGGCACGGAGAAGATCGACGGTCAGGATACGACTCGCATCGCCGGGACGATCAATCTTGCCGAAGCCGCCAGCATGATCGATGAGGCAGACGGCCAGATTTCTGCCGACCCGCTCGATACCTTCGTCTGGGTCGACGGAGACGACCGCATCGTGGAAATCGAACTCGACGGCCCCATCCTGTCCACCGAAGATGCCGGCGTCATCCGTTCGATCCGCTTCTATGACTTCGACGAACCGGTCGAGATCGACGAGCCAACGGTCTAGCCGACCCTCCCGACAATTCCCCCACTTCCCCTTCCCCTCTCATGACACCGGCCCGGACAGCGTTGTCCGGGCCGGTGCGATGTTCCAGGCAGGGGGCATGCCTACGCGAGCTGTGGCAACACCTCGGAGGCGATCAGCTCCATCCCACTGACGTCGTCCAGATCCATCCACTGCAACTGCACGCCAGCCACGCCAGCTTCGGAAATCTGCCCCAGCCGCTCGACCATCTCGTTCGGCGTGCCAACCACGGCGCCACGTTCGCGCAACTCGGCGATCCGCTCCGGCGATTCCTTCTCCGCCAGTTCGGCGTCGGTGCGGGCCACCAGGCCCCGCGTCATCAACGTGCGCTTGACATCACCTGGCTGTCGCCCCTCGTCGACCAGCAGCTCGTCGAGCCGATTGTTCCGCTCCTGAATCCCTGCTGTATCGAGGAACACCGCATTCCACTCGTCTGCATACTTCGCCACCAGCGGCAGGGTCCGCTTCGGACCATTCCCGCCGATCACGATCGGCGGTCCGTCGGCGCGAGGTGAACGCGGAATCAGCATCGCGTCCTCGATCGAGAATTCCTTGCCGTGATACGAGGTCGGCTCGGGCGACCGCGTCAACTGCTTCACAATGTTCAGGCCGTCCTCGAGTCGCGCGAATCGCTCGTCGAGCGATCCCAGGTGGAACCCGAACGCCTTGTGCTCGAACTCGTTCCAGCCAGCGCCCAGGCCAACCCGCAGGCGGCCACCCGCCAGGGAATCGATCGCGGCGGCCTGCCAGGCCAGGATCGACGGGTTGCGGAAGGAGATGGGGGATACCATGGGCCCAAAGGAAATCCGCTGGGTGTGCGATGCCAGCCAGGCGAACGAGATCCACGTTTCCAGGGCATCGTCGTATTCGCCGTTTGGCAGCACGAAGTGGTCCGAGCGGAACAGACCGTAAAAGCCAAGCTCCTCGGCCGCGCGGGCCAGTCGCTGCCAGCGAGGCCAGGTGAGTCCCTGCTGGCCCTCGATCATGATTGAAACTTCCATTGCCATGGGTTCTGCGATCCTTTCCGCACGAATGAGCGAATGCCCTGTCCGCGATCATACGCGCTAACCGGCCCCGGCGCGAACCAGCGGCGCACCTCTCGGTTCCGCTCACTCGCACCCAGGGAAATGGACATGATTCTTCCGCGGATCGAGCGGGAAATGCCCGAATCCGACACGTTCACCTTTCCGCCAGGGGTCACTGCACGCCACAATGACGGTGGTCACGAAGCTCGTGGGCCCGACCCCACTCTCCTGGAGTCTCCTCGTACATGGATGTCGCGCTCTGGATTATTGGAATCGTGCTGCTGCTCGACGGCATCGTCATCGCCTGGCTCCGTCGGCGTGGCACACTCGCCCATCTTCACCCATCCATCCCCCTCCTCTCGATGAGCATGGGTGCCGTTTGCCTGATCGCCGCGTTCCTTGCCACGCGGTGACCTGCCACGCCAAAGGATGACGTCATGCCCCGTGGTCCGATTCCGGCAGAGTTCCACAATTTGCTCGAATCCCAGGCCTTCGCATTTGTCGCCTCACTCGGCAAGAGTGGCGCTCCGAACGTCACGCCAGTCTGGTTCATCTGGGACGATGGTCACGTCAAGCTGAGTCTGATCGATGGATCGCAGCGGCACCTGAATCTGTCGCGCGACGACCGCATTGCCGTGGCAATCGCGCATCCCGCCGATCCCTACCGCTACCTTGAGATTCGCGGACGCGCCACGCTCGAACCCGATGCAGACGACGTCATCTTCAAGGCAATCTCTCGCAAATACACCGGGTCCGACTTTTCACTCGAACCGCCGGATACCGTTCGTCATGTCGCCACCATCCATGTTGAACGGCACACGTTCCAGCCTCCGGTCGACCTCCCCCCTCCCACCGATCGACCGCGCTGACCTGATTCCCAACCCGGGGGATCGCGGTATCCTTGGGCATACGGACTGACCGCCCGGATTGGCGGTCCTGATTACCTGCGGAGTGTCGATTCGTGCTCGTTCCCCTGTTTATCGGTGCGATGTTGATCCTGACGAGCATCATCCGACTCTATTTCATTCACTCCGGCAAGGTCGTCTACGCTTTCGGTTTCCAGAAGTATTTTCCGTGGATCTTCATGATGACCGGAGTGGCCATCATCCTCGCCACCGTCTTCGGGTGGTAGGCGCATGCGTGGTGTATCCCTGCACCAGGAGTTGAACATGTCGAGCAACACACGCACGGTTCGCGACAGCATGGGCGAAATGGAGGTACCGGCGGACGCCCTCTATGGCGCCTCAACCGCTCGCGCCGTCGAGAACTTCCCGATCAGTGGCTCCACCTTTCCCCGCTCCTTCCTCAAGGCGCTGGGGCTGGTCAAGGCATCGACCGCGAAGGTAAACGAGGATCTCGGGTTGCTTGATGCCGAACGCTCGCAGGCGATCCAGGTTGCGGCGCTGGCCGTGGCGGCGGGTGAACTGGACGAGCATTTTCCGCTCGACGTCTTCCAGACCGGCTCGGGCACGTCGACCAACACCAATGCGAATGAGGTAATCGCCACCCTCGCCAATCAGACCGCGCCGGCCGAGGCCAGGATCCATCCGAACGATCACGTCAACATGGGGCAAAGCTCCAATGACACCATCCCGACCGCCATTCACGTCTCGGCGGCGTTGGAGATCACGGACTCACTCCTGCCGGCCATGCGCCATCTGGCTGACACCCTCGATCGTCGCGCGTCGGAACTCCACAACGTCGTCAAGACCGGTCGCACCCACCTGATGGACGCCACACCAGTCCGCCTCGGGGACGAGATCGGTGGTTGGGCCGCCCAGGTGCGCTCCGCCATCGAACGCATCGAGTCGAGTCTGCCGCGCCTCACCCGCCTCGCGCAGGGCGGCACCGCCGTCGGTTCCGGTCTCAACGCCCATGAGGAGTTTGGTGCTCGTGTCGCCGCCGAACTTGCGAAGCGCACCGGCATCGCGTTCACCGAGGCGCCGAACCATTTCGAAGCCAATGCCGCCCAGGAAACCGCCGTCGAGATGAGCGGCCAGTTGAA
>JAEZJB010000100.1 GCA_023415845.1 Chloroflexota bacterium
CGCGGACCCAATTGGTCGGTGCCAGCGCGAGCCGGTTGGACTGGCTCATGTGCTGGTGCCAGGACTGTTCGATACTTGCCACTGCCGTTGGCTCAATACCGGCGAGATGGGCATCGGAGGGACTGAACGGGAGGAATCCGCCAAGGCCGAACAGGGCTGCCATCGCCATTTCCGGGGTGAAGACGGCTGGATCGAGCTCCCAGTGGTCGAGCAGGCCCGACAGTTCCAGGCGTTCGAACAGAGTGACCATTGGCGCACGGTTCATGCTGTAACCAAAGGCGTCGAAGATTCCACGGAGCAGGACGCGCTGGACGGATGCCACCTCCAGATCGCCGCCGTAGCCAGCGGCTCGATCGTGCAGGCGCTGGTCGCCAAGGCGATGAAGGGCCATCCGGATCCGGTACGGTTCACGCCCGGCAAGGTCCTCGGCGCAGGTGCTCGATCCGAGTTGGTCCCAGAT
Source organism: Chloroflexota bacterium (assembly GCA_023415845.1). Lineage (GTDB taxonomy): Bacteria > Chloroflexota > Chloroflexia > Thermomicrobiales > UBA6265 > JACCYX01. Next base: position 461 of record JAEZJB010000100.1, read on the forward strand.
GGCCGGAAGGGATCGATCGATGCCGAACAGCAAGTTGTCGGGTAGATCGACGACGGCGGTCGGCACACCCTGGCCGTCCTCACGCCGCTGTATCGTTTCCGAGTTCCGCAGCACGACATGCAGAACGACCCCGTTGTACTGGGGATCGAGGTGATGGCCATGGAGCCGCCAATCCGCGGCATCCAGGTGCATCTCGACGTCGCCGGTGATGATCTCGCGGCCATCGTACTCGAGGATGGCGCCGGTGAAATCGGGGCCGAACCCGTGTGACCATGTCCCGCGGTGGATGACCCGCACGCGCCGCCTGTCGTTGGTGGTGAGGTCGCCGATCAGGCCACCATGCCAGGCGGCGGAAAGTGCGATTTCCCGCACGGTTGGCCGGGAAGCGGCGGACTCTTCGAGAGGCGTAGCATGGCGCGACATCGAGAACCAGCCCTGTTGAAAAGCGAACGTCTGTTCTGGTCTGCAGGTATCCTACAGGGTGCCAGACGGTGTCGCAAGGCCGAGGCGAATGGACGAGCGGTGATTCCTAGTTCTGGAACGTCGAGGATTCAGCGTCGAGCGCAGCACGGGTGCCGCTGCGCCGGAATTCATCCACGGCGGCCTGAACGGTGCCGAGGGCCAGGGTGGCGCACCGGACACGGCTCTTGACCACGTCATCGCCCATCTCTTCAACGATGGTGGGCGTTCCCAGCTCCTTGATTTCGTCGAGTGACATGCCTTCGACGAGTTCCGTGACGATCGAGCCGCCCGCCTGGCTGATGGTGCAGCCCTCGCCTTCGAAGCTGGCTTCGACCACCCTGTCGCCTTCGATGCGGAGATAAACGGTGATCAAATCGCCGCAGCCGGGATTGCCGCCGCCGAGTTGCACGGAGGCGTCTTCCATCCGGTGGCGATTTCGAGGATTCTGGAAGTGGTCGAGAATGTGGTCTATGTATTCCTGGCGATCCACGATGTGTCCTGCTGGTGAATGCGAGAAGGAGTGACGCCGGGCGACAGGTCACCCGGCGCGATTTGACCTCGTCTACACGTCCTTCTCGATCGGGACGTTGACGAGGCTGCCGTATTCGGTCCACGACCCGTCGTAGTTGCGGACGGTCGGGTAGCCGAGGAGATAGGTGAGCACGAACCAGGTGTGGCTGGATCGCTCGCCGATGCGGCAGTAGGCGATGAGTTCCTTGTCCGGAGTGACTCCCACCGCCTCGTAGAGTTCTTTGAGCTCGGCGTGCGGCTTGAAGGTGCCGTCCGGGCGGGCAGCTGTGCCCCACGGTACGTTTTTCGCGCCCTTGACGTGACCGGCACGCATGGCGCCTTCCTGGGGATACCCGATGGCATGGAGCAACTCGCCGCTGTATTCGGCTGGCGAGCGAACATCGATCAGGTTCGGCCGGTCGGACTCGGCCTGGGCGATGACATCATTGCGGAAGGCGCGAATCGAGTCGTCCGGATCCTTGGCGGTGTATTCGGTTCGCTCGTACGTTGGCACTTCGCGAGTGTAGGGCCGACCTTCAGCCTCCCACTTGATGCGGCCACCATCGAGGACCCGGACGTCGTCGTGCCCGTAGTATTTGAACAGCCAGAAGCCATAGGTAGCGTACCAGTTGTTCTTGTCGCCATAGAAGACGACGGTGGTGTCGTTGGCGATGCCGCGTTCTTCCAGGAGTTTCTCGAAGCCCGCCTTGTCGACGAAATCGCGCTTCAACTGGTCCTGCATCTGCGTTTCCCAGTCGAGCTTGACGGCGCCCGGTATGTGACCGATTTCGTAGAGCAGGATGTCTTCATCGGACTCGACGACGCGGACATTCGGGTCATCGAGGTGGTCGGCAAGCCACTCGGTGGAGACGAGCACTTCCGGGTGGGCGTAGTCGGTAAACGACGGATCGACTTGAGGCTGGGTGTCGGTCATGGAGATCTCCCTGTGAGTGTCTTGCGAGACGATGGGATGAGGTCCGTTCCAATGCGGCGGACTGTCTCAGCGGCCGGTAGGAGACGAGGTCAACGACAAGAATCCTTCCCGATCAACGGTGCTTTCCTTTGGGAAGTAGTATACAGGATGCCCGGAGCGATCCTGGATGATTTCAGACCTGCAGCGAGTCGCGGAAGCAGTTGCTGAGGGAGATGCCCGCGCCGGTGACCGAGACCGTGGAAACGCCGTTTCAAAAACTCAAAAACTCACAAACTCCGATTTCGTTGATTCCATGCGCGTTTTTGCGATGAGTTCGTGCGGAGTAACGCTCGAATCGTGGCGGTGTCCGGCGTTTTGCGGTGGAGATCGCCGCGATAGACGTTGCTGCTGACCGGAGCCACATTCACGTGCCTACCTATCGTACGCATCGAGAGCCCCAAATCCCGCCACCCTCTGAAATATTGGTGTCGATTCAGGAGGAACCGCGATGGCCGAGGGAACTGCACTCATCGTCAACCGGAAGCGACGATCCATCGCGTTCGAGAAGTGACAGGATCCGGGTGGGGGCGTCATCGCTGGTCATGTCGATGCGGTGGAGACGCGGGTTCTTGCGGAACCAGGTCTGCTGGTGGCGCACGAGGCGATGGGTATCGACCTTGATGCGCTCGATTGCGGCGGCGAGCGCCTCCGGGCTGCCATCGACGATGGCGGGCACCAGTTGCCGGTACCCAATGCTGGAGAATGCCGGCAGGGGCGGAGCGTAACCGGCTGCCAGCAACGCACGAACCTGTTCGTCCAGTCCATTGGCAATAATGTCGTCGACCCGACGGTCGATGCGGGAGTACAGCACCTCACGCGGCCACCACAACTCGACCTCGATGAACCGGTAGGGAGGAGGTTGGCGTGTTTGCAGATCCGACATCGGGACGCCGGTCGCGCGCCAGACTTCGAGGGCACGGATGATGCGACGGAGGTTGGGCCGTTGCGCTCCGCAGCGGCCGGATCAATGCTTCGCAGGCGGTCGAGCAGTGGTTCGACACCGATCTCCGCCGCTTCGGCCTCGAGTTGCCGCCGAAACGCCTCGTCCGGAGCCACGGCCGGTGCGCGCCACCCCTCGACCAGGGCATTCAGGTACTGGGCGGAACCACCGACCACGACCGGCAGGGCATGTCGGGCATGGATGCCGGTGATCGCCTCGTTGGCGAGTTCCTGGAAGATCGTGACGGACATGGGGGTATCGGGCGCCAAAATGTCGACGAGGTGGTGCCGCACCAGCGACCGCTCATCCGGGGTGGGTTTGGCCGTGCCCGCATCCATGCCGATATAGAAGGCACGCGAATCGGCATTGACGATCTCGATCGGGATTTTCGTGGCCAGCGCCAGCGCCAGACCGGTCTTGCCGGAACCGGTCGGACCGGCGATGACGAGGACGGTTGGCTGGTGGGTCGATTGGCCGCCATCTTCCTGCGCCACTAGAATGGTGCTGGCACTCATCGCGCGCCGTCTTCCCATGGTTCATGCCTGAACCAGTCGCCAATGCCTCCGCGCGCATGACCGGCCGCATCGCGGCCAACACCCCAGGAGTCCTGCTTGCTCGTTCGCTTCCTCACACAATCCCTCAAAATCGTCAGCGTAGTGGTCCTTACGGTGCTGGTGGTGGCCGGTAGTGTCGGCTTCTTCAATTACTGGACCGACCGGCAGCGCGATGTGGAAATCGGTCGTCCGGTCACCATCACCATCACTGAAGAGGATGACGGGCCGTCGGTAGCCGACAAGCTGACCGATGCCGACCTGATCCAGTATGGCTTCTATTTCGAAGGGCGGTATCGCCTGTCGGGCACCGATCTCCGACCGGGAACCTATACGTTGCGGCACGGCATGAGCGTTGCCGATATCCTCAATACCATTACCGAACCCGACGAGGATGAAGCCGATCCGAACGCGACCATCGAACAGCCGGGAGCGGAGATCACGGTCACCTTCATCGAAGGCCAGCGGATCGAGCAGTTTGCCGAGGCCCTGGTCAACGCGGGGTGGGAAGGCGATCCGGCGGAGTTCATCGATCTTGCCTACAACCCGGTCGGCGTCGAGCGGTTCGACGTGCTCAACTCGCTGCCGGATGATGCCAGCCTGGAAGGATTCCTTTTCCCGGATACCTACATCATTGCTTCGAATGAATCCGCGCAGGAAATCATCGACCGCATGTTGTACCAGTTCGACGCGCGCTTCGACGACTCGATGCGCGATGCGGCCGAGCAGGAAAACCTGACGGTCTATGAGGTGGTGACGCTCGCCTCGATCGTCGAGCGAGAGGCAGCGGACGAGGGCGAACGGGTGATCATCGCCGGCATGTACCTGAACCGGCTCGAGGCCGATATGCCACTTCAGGCCGACCCGACCGTGCAGTATGCGCTGGGAACGGAGGGTGACTGGTGGCCGAAGCTGGATGCAGCGGCGATGGAGCAGGCCAACAGCACCAGCCTGCCATACAGCACTTACAACCCCGACGTCACCGGCCTGCCACCCGGACCGATTGCCAATCCGGGCATCCGCGCGCTCCAGGCGGTGCTTCAGCCAGACGATAACGATTACCTCTACATGTACGCAAACAACGACGGCTCGAACACCCACGTCTTCGCCGTCACCTACGAGGAACACCAGGCGAACGTCTGCCGGATCTCGCCGGAGGCGGAGGACTGCACCGGCGGCTGGTACGATGCCCCGGTTGCCGGCGCAGACGAGCCGGTCTGGATTCGCACGCTCGCGGCTGACTGATTCACTGGAGAGACAAGGTGTTGAAGGCAGGGCTGATTGGTGAGCCGGTGAGTCATTCGCTGTCGCGGGTGATGCACAATGCCGCGTTCGCTCATCTTGGGATCGACGCGGTCTACGACCTGTGGGAGACACCGCTCGCCGACTTGCCGGGGCGCGTGGAGACGTTGCGCCTGCCTGACATGCTTGGCGCCAACGTCACCGTGCCGCACAAGCAGGCCGTGATCCCTCTCGTCGATGAGTTGTCGGTGGTGGCTCAACGCGTCGGCGCCGTGAACACGATCATTCCTCGGGCCGGCCTGCTGGTGGGTGACAACACGGATGCCTACGGGTTTGCGCGCTCGCTCGACGAAGCTGCTACGGGTCGCGTGCCCGGCAGGGCAGTCGTCGTGGGGGCGGGTGGCGCGTCGCGAGCCGTGCTCGTCGCCCTGCAGGATGCGGGGGTGCCGGAGATTGTGCTGGTGAACAGAACACCATCACGCGCTGCGGAACTGGCGGAGGATCTCTCGCTTCCCGGGGCAGCGCCAATCGAGGTCGGTGAGTTCGGACGACTGGTGAACCTGGCGCAGGGGGCGGACGTGCTGATCAATGCGACCTCGGTGGGCTGGCATGGTGATGAATTGCCCTTCGACCGTGAGGTGCTTCAGGGATTGTCACCGCAGGCCGTAGTTGTCGATCTCACCTACCGAGAGACGTCGCTGCTGCGCCTCGCTCTGGCGAGCGGATTGGCGGTGCTCGATGGATTGCCAATGCTGATCCATCAGGGCGCGCGCAGTTTCGAACTCTGGACCGGGCAGGATGCGCCGCTGGACGTCATGCGCGGGGCAGTGGTGGCTGAACAGGAGCGTCGATCACTCGTCTCCTGAGATCCCGGTATTCCGCCAGTGTTCGGCCATTCCATCACCGCAAGGCGCAAAAAAGGGAGCCGGTGAAGTAACCGGCTCCCTTTGGTTTCTGCGAATCGAGACTGAACGCGACGGCTATCCCGCGTCAGCCGGCTCGATGAAGTCTTCGACGATCCAGCCGGTCACGGTCGGGTCGGCGACGAGTTCGACCGGGAACCAGGTATAGTCGTCCGCCTCGACCGATGCTCCGGTAATCTCGAACTCGGTGCCAAGGGGGAAGACTTCGACCGGCTCGGCGTTGATCGACGCTTCCTCGCGGATGCGAACGTTGTCTTCCGTCACGGCCACGATGGTACCGGGAGCAAACTCGCCAGCGTTGGGGGTTGCGCCTGCGGTCGCTTCCGGCGTCGGCGTTCCCTGGCTGGTGCCGTCGGTTGGCGCCCCTGCCACGAGTTCAATGAAGTCGACGGCAAGCCAGCCTTCGATGGAGGGATCTTCCACCCCCTGCACCTGCCACCAGGTGTACTCGTCGGCTTCTTCCGGACCACCGATGACGAGTAGTTCGATTCCCTCGTCAAGTTGGGTGATGGAATTGGTGTTGACACCGGGTTCCGCGCGCAGGTTCACGGCGGGGGATGTGGTGCGCACCGTGGCGCCGATGCCGATCTCGTTCGAGACCTCAGTAGTCGGCTCTTCGGTGGCCGCTGGTTCAGCCGAGGGCGGGAGGAATCGAATCTGGGCCGGTTCGAGCGTCAGGGGCTCGGTTGGTGTCGCCGAGAGCCGGAGCAGGTCGAGCGCCCCGGTCTGGTCTGCACGGGAGGTGTTCTGCACTCCGGACGGGAAAAACGCGGCGTCACCGGGCGCGAGCGTGAATTCCTGGTCGGGCGCCGCGTTTGGTCGCAGGCCCGGCGAGGCGGTGCGGCTCACCTGAACCGATCCCGAAACGACCGCAAAGCCGAACTCGCCCTCGACAAGGGAATAGAGTGCGGCGCCCTCGGTGCCCGGAAGTTCGACTCCGGCGTCGGCGACGATCTCCTCGAGCGAGAAGGTGGTTTCGCCGCTGGGGAAGGCCTGGATCTGGCCGTCACCAAGCACCTCATAGCTGAGCCCGTCGAACGCGTCGGCGGGTGGGTTTCCGTTCGGGTAGGTGGTGCTTTGCGCCCCTTCGGTGATTGGATGGAACACCGCCGAATAGAGCACCAGGTTGTCGGACCCGTTGTTGATCAGGTTCATGCCGATCCCGGCCGGGAAGACGACCAGGTCTCCCGCGGTGAGGATGTCGGCACTCAAGGGGCGGGTGACCTCATTGCCATTCGCGCCTACCACAATGGCATCGCCCTGGCTGTTGACGGTCAGCGACCCGGAGACGACGAAATCAAACTCGGGCCCGGGGTGAATGTGCATCGGGCTGGATGCTCCCGGCTCGAGTGTCATGCGCAGCAGGCGAACCGACACCGGAGCGGCCGGGAAGTCAGGGAGCACGTAGCTGTAGACCGGCGTGATCGTGGCGGCGGACTGGCTGCTGACGGGTGACGCCGCCGGAGAGGCTTCCGGTGTTGCGTCCTGGGCACGTGCCCCGCGTCCCAGCACCAGGCTGGCCGCAATGGCAGCGGGAGCGATGGCCCGTGCGCGAGACGATATTCGGTGTGTGGGTCGAGTTTCGTTCGAGACGCGTTGCATGGCACTCCTCATTCGTTCCCCGGCGAACGTCAGGTGCTGGTGACCCGGGTGGTGCGACCGACCCGCGGGTCAGTATGGAAGTCGTAACCGTTCGGCAATGAAGCATTCCCTGAGATCGGTCACCTGTGACCGAGTGGAAGAGGCAGTCAGGGTGAAGGTCAGGCCGCAATCCATAACTCAACCCCTCCCAGGGTGTCCGGATGATCTTACCGCATTCGGGTCGCGTGATTGGGCGAAACCGGCGTTACGCCGGGTCAATGATTGCGTCCAGGCAAGGCGCGGCCGGTCGCTCATGTACTTACCCATCCTGCAAGGGCTAGCGCAACGGTGGCGGCGATGGCAATTGACGTGGCGTTGACGGCGTCGTTTGTCATCCATTCCCAGCCTCCAACGTGCGTGGTTGGCATGCCGCATCGATGTACCCGCCGCTCGGTCGGCACGTTGCATTCCGGGCACCAGCGTCGCTCCTGCATGGTTGCGCCAAGCAGGCTGTCGGACATCGCACCGATGATGCCGCCGAGCAGCACGATGCCACCTCCCGCAGTCGCTCCAATTGAGCCAGCAGGAATATCGGTCGACCAGCCGACGACCGACATGAGGGCGATGAGGGCGGAGCCAGCGAGGGCACCGAGACTGCCGGCGAGGGAGATGGCCCCTGATGTGCCAGGGACGACGGTGCGCCAGGTGGTGATCAGGCGGGGAGGCGTCGGGCTCTGCTTGCCGATTTCGGTGGCCCAGGTGTCAGCGGTCGCGGCAGCGATGGCGGCCAGGCAGCCCACCGCCACGACTTGCGGGGCTCCGATGACGGGAACGAAAAGGGCGAGGACGGCGGCGACACCGCCATTCGCGAGGACCTGCCAGGCATCCCGGCGTTTGCCTCGCGCCTGGTCCACTTCCTGGGTTGCGTCCGCTCGCAGGTTCGAGAGCCCGCTGGAGGTGACGAAATAGATGACGAGAACCAGGCCGGTCCACCAGCCGGCCCCACCCACGATCGCGCCGCCTACCAGGGTCGTCGCGACGGCTCCGGAGACCGAGAGTGAGCGAAGCCTGCAGGCCACGATCGCGATGAGTGCGGCGAGGAGCAGGCCGGCTCCCGCGCGGGGCAACGGCTCGAGGAGAAGCGAAGGCAGATCGGGCACGTGGGGGATTCCTGGTCGACGGTACGCGGCAATGCCCGGGTAGTCTGGCACTTCGGGGCCGTGCGCGGTAGCATTCGGTGCGCGACGACCGTCGCGAGACCCTCTAGCTCAAAGGCAGAGCAACGGACTTTTAATCCGCAGGTTCTGGGTTCGAATCCCAGGGGGGTCACCACCAGGAGAATTGAGTACATCGACGAGCGGATTGGCCAAATGCATAGCTCCGCTAGTTTCTCATTGCACATCAGTCGCCGGACCACTCGACATTCGCACCCCACTGTGGTTGCCATCGCGAGGCTTACTGTCGGCAGATCTCGGGTGCTGATCTGCCAATATCCTTTCCTGAACACACTATTCCCAAGCGATCCGGCACTACGTACAATCGCGGGTGGCCCGGAATTTCTGCGGGCGAGTTGTGGCTTGAATTACCGGAGCGTGCATGTATCCACGGCAGCGGACAGCGGGGCTGGTTGTTTCCGAAGTGGGACTTGACCTTGTGGTCTTCGATGAGCAGAACTCGCACCTGCACACGATTCCTGACCCAATCGCCTCGGTCTGGCGGGCCTGTGATGGGACATGCGACGCGCGTGGCATTGCAGAAACGACTTCTCTGACGCTCGATCAGGTCCACGCTGCGATAGATCAGTTACACGATGTCGCCCTGCTCGAGGCCGGCCATGACGGACCAGCAACGACTCCCCGGAAGCGGCGAGCGCTCCTGAAGCAGGCAGTCATCGGGGTATCCATCCTGAGCGTGTCGGCACCACTGGCGGTTCAGGCCCAGAGCGCGGGGCAGATTACTTGTGCCATGACGCCGAGCCTTCACCTGCAGGCCCTGTGTATGGGAAGCAACCCCGAGGCGACCTTCGACTGCCAGGCGGTTGGATGCCCGGCAAACTCTGTGACCGTGAACAGATATGTCTCAGGACTCCAGAACGCTGGCGGCACGATCCTCTACCACACGTACAATTACGAGTGCCGAGATGGGAGTGGTGACGTCACGACTACGCCATGGTCGCCGTACGATGCTTCCGCCTTCCCTCCCTGTGTGGACTGATCCTACTGTTTCTTCCAGCTCTGAGTGAGGCGCTTGAGTTGGGTGCCGTTCACGCAATGTCCCGCCGCACCTCCCCAGGGCAGGCGCCGG
>JAEZJB010000447.1 GCA_023415845.1 Chloroflexota bacterium
CCGTGATCGCTTCGCCGTTGGGAACGCCTCCCGACAGTGACGGGGATGGACTGGACGATCGGGAAGAAAGGATGTTCGGCACCGACCCAAACCTAGTCGACACCGACGGTGATGGGTTGAGCGATACGACCGAGATCCTGGGTATTGGCACCAATCCGCTCCGCGCGGACACGGATGGCGATGGGTTGACTGATGGCGTCGAGGTCGCGAGTGGCTCCGATCCCAATGATCCCCTGAGTCCCCCGAATGACTTGCCACCTGGATAGCGGAGTACATGACCGCAGACGGTGATGGCGACGCTGAGACGTGAGAAAAGGCATCGCCCCGGCGGAAATCTCCACCGGGGCGATGAGCTTCAGGACCTCGTTGTCCAGATGTGTCAGGCTGCTGGAGTCGCCGCCGGTTCGGTCGAGGCCGGCTCGGCCAGGAAGATCTCGACGTCGACCTGACCGTCATCGTCTGCATCCAGCTTCACGATGCCGGAGTAACCCGAATCGTTGAGCGGAAGAAGCGAAACAAGCAACTCGTCGTCGACCACCACGCCACCGATGTCGGCGCAGGCGATGTAGTTCTGGATGTTCTCTTCACTCTCATGCACCACGATGGCGTGGGACGAGGCGAGCACATCATCCACGAAACTGAGATCAATGTCATCCGATTCGGAGTAGAGCACGCGAGGAGCGGTCAGGATGCCCTGCGCCGCATTGTCTTCCTCGTCCTCGTTCAGCCGTGGCGTCACGTTCGTGAGCGGTGCGACCGGATTGGGATCGAGATCCGCGCAGGAACCAGCGTGAATGTGCGCCGGGTGCGACGGTTCATCGGCCGCCGCATCATCCTGCGCTACGGCAATGCCGGCGCCAGCGGTCACGATCGAGCCAATCAGGATGGTACCAGCCACGAGTCGGGTCAAACGGGAGGATGGCATGATCTAATCCTTTCGGAGTTGTCGGTGTCGGCTCGTCTAGCGAATGCGCTGGAACAGATACACGATCAGCAGCACGACCAGAACGATGATGAGCACGTACAGCAGTGGTCCAACATCCATCGGCATTTCCCCCTCACGGTAGTTTTTGAACCCCGGTGCCCATATCCATGACACCTGCCGGATGACGTTGGTGAACCGCAAGATTCATAACGCCCGCTGGAAAAAGGGGAGCTGCCTGGGCTCCGCCTCCCCGGCCGTTTCGGCCACCCTCCGGAGGCCGCATGATAGGTGCTTCCGGAAGTGTGTCACCATGGTGTTACGCGCATATACTCATAGTGAATTGGCGGATCGGGTACTTATGGCGGACGATTCGTTCGTGGCCGGAGTGGAGCAACCAAGGGGCCGGAGAACTGGGGTTTTATCCTTTTGCGTCCCTGTTGGAACTCGCTGGTCACTGTCGAATTGAACAGCAGAAGGAACAGTGCAGATGCCAACTCTTGGGGCATTTATCAGGCGCCGACGCCTGGAACTCGGGCTGACCCAGGAAGCGTTGGCGGACCTGATTGGCGACAATACCCGGCAGGCTGACGTGTCACGCCTCGAAAATGATCGAGTGACGTTGCCTCGGCGCAACCGGCTGGAGGCAATCGCGCGCGCCCTCCAGGTTTCTCCGGGCGAATTGCTGGCCCGGTCAGGCTGGGAAGGGGGCCAGGCGATCGACGGGCAGTGGGACGGGGAGCCGAACGTCGATGGCATCGTTGAACGCGTGGTTCGGCTTCAGGAAGAAATCCCCGATAATCCAACCGAAGCCGCTCCGCATCAGCGAATCATTGAAGAGGCGCTTCCCTCCATCTCCGAGACGGTGGCCCAAATGCACGATCTGGTCCACGAAACCGAGTCGCTGCTCGACGAGACCCAGGCCAAGGTTGATGCCGTCAAGCAACGTAGCATAGGGCGCTGATCACGTATCTGAAACGCAGAACGCCTCCAGCATGTGCTGGAGGCGTTCTGCGTTTCCGCTCAGGAATCTAGGAGGTCATGGTGGCCGGGAGAGGCTCGGGCTTCCCCGGAACATCGATGTGCGGTGTGCGCGACTCGGCGCGCGGCTTTCGGCTGCGGCCGGGCTTGCCCGATGGCGACTCCGGCTTTGCCGGGGCGCCAGGATCGTGTACCAGCGCAACGGCCAGCACTTCGTCGAGTGTGGTCACTTCGATCAGTTCGAGGTCGTTCTTCACCACGCCTGGCAGTTCGGCGACATCCTTGGCGTTTTTCTTCGGCAGGATGAAGGTCTTGATGCCGCCGCGATGGGCCGCAAGTGTCTTCTCCCGCAAACCACCGATTGGCAGGACCTTCCCGCGAAGCGTGATCTCACCGGTCATCGCCACATCGCGGCGCACACGCACGCCAGTCAGCGCGGAAATCAGGGCCGTGGCCATCGTGATCCCCGCCGACGGGCCGTCCTTCGGGATCGCTCCCGCCGGAATGTGGACGTGGATGTTGTTCTTGTCGAACACCTCCGGATCAATTCCAAGCGAGGCAGCCCGCGATCGTGCGTAGGACAGCGCGGCTCGCGCCGATTCCTGCATCACATCCCCCAGCTTGCCGGTCAGCTGCAGGTCGCCCTTGCCGGGCATCACGGTGACTTCAATCGAAAGCAGGTCACCACCCACCGAGGTGACAGCTGCACCAGTCGCCACCCCAACTTCGTCCTGCTCTTCTGCCAGTCCGAAGTCGTACCTGGGAACGCCAAGGAAATCCGGCA
>JAEZJB010000032.1 GCA_023415845.1 Chloroflexota bacterium
GCCAGCGCCGCCGGTATGTTGCCGCCCGAGCGGGCAGGGTGGTGGGGCTCCGGTTCCGGCCGGGAGGTTTCACCGCGATCTGGTCGCAGCCGGTGACGTCCCTGCAGGACCGCGTGCTGGAACTGCCGGACGCGTTTCCGATGGTGAGTGCGGAGTTGCCCCGGCAGGTGCGACAGGCGGACCCGGAGGCGGCAATCGAGCTCCTCTGCGCCTTTGTGCGGTCGCTGGCGCCCCAACCCGATGCCCGGATCGAAACCGTCAACCGGATCATCGCGGCCGTGGAGGGTGATGAGACGCTGGTGACGGTGGGCGCGGTAGCCGAGGCCTGCCAGCGAAGCGAGCGGTGGGTGCAGCAACTGTTCCGCGACTACACCGGGGTCGGACTGAAATGGTTTCTGCGCCGAGTGCGGTTGTTGGCGATTGCCCGCGCGATCCGGGACGATCCGGACCCTGACTGGGTCGACCTGGCCTATCGGTTCGGGTATGCCTCCCAGCAGCATTTCAACACCGAGTTCAAGGCTGAAATCGGGCGCACGCCACGGCAGTACTGGCGCGAACCGGGGATCAGGGACTGAGCAGGGACTGAACAGGGACGAGGACGCGAGGGATGGCAACCGAAAACCGCGGGGTCGATTGCCAATCACCTGGTACGTGGACGTGGTGACGGACGAAGGAGGATGGCGATTGGCCGACGAGATTCCGGTGGGCGTGATGGGGATGATTGGCGGGGCGCGATTGGGGCGGCTGGCAACGGTCACTGCCAGGAACGAGCCGCGAGTGGTGCCGATCTGCTTTGCCCTGGTGGAGGTGCCAGCGCCGACCATCGTTTCCGTGCTGGACGAGAAACCGAAGCGGGTAACAGACGGGGAACTGGCGCGCGTGCGCAACCTCCGGCGAAACCCGGCCTGCAGCCTGGTGATCGATCACTACGAGGAGGACTGGCAACGGCTCTGGTTCGTGCAGGTCAATAGCAGCGCGCGGGTGCTGGAACCGGGTGACTCGCTGCACGAGATGGCGCTGGCGGCGTTGCGGGCCAAATACCCGCAGTACAGGGAGATGCGCCTCGAGACGCGGCTGGCGATCGCGATCGAAATCCAGGCCGTCACGACGTGGCGGGGTGACGGAGAGGCCTGGCACTGAGTTGCAGGGCCGAGATTTTGGCTGGCGGTGAGGTTTTGGCTGTTGTGACCCAGCCACAGGTTGTCCGGAATTGAGTTGTGCCCGGTGGCGATGAGGTTGCCGTGGCCGATTCGAAAATGAGTTGACACCTTCTTTTCAGCCTGTACCATCGATACCAAGCGAATGAATCAATTTTGGCCACTCACGCTTTCGCACCTGTTGTCGACGCACTCAGCATCGGGACGGACGTGATGTGTTCAGGAATCACGATGGATGCCAGGGTGGCGAGGACCACCGTCACCCGTCGTGGTTTCGGCATTGGGTTGGCGCGCATCGATGTCGATGAGGGGCGGGGCCCAGCGTAGAACGGTCAGGGATGCATTCGGGGGACCGGCCCGTTTCGAGAGCCCCGGAGTGGGGTGACGCGCGAGAACAGGAGTCCAGTAATGCCCGAGCGACGAGTTCCGATGACCCGACGACGATTACTGCAAACCTCGGCCGGTGTCGGTGCCGGGGTGGCCACGTTGGGGATACCTGGCCTGACACCAGGGATTGCCGCGCTGGCGCTCCAGGAAGAAGAAGGCGTGCGAGGCGGGACGCTGCGGGTGGGAACGATTGGCGAACCCGCGACCCTCGACCAGCAGACCACGACGACCTTTACCTCCGAACTGCTCTATCCGGTGCTCGAGACCCTGTTTACCTATGACAGTGACTACAACGCCGTGCCGGAACTGGTGGATACCCACACCGTGAGCGAGGACGGCCTGGTACACACGATGACCCTGCGCAAGGGCGTGAAGTTTCACACTGGCGAGGAAATGACCGCCGCCGACGTGCATGCCTCGGTGATGCGGTGGTCGGAACTGAGCGGTGTGGGCAAGAACCTGTTCGCGGCGGTCGACGAGTTCGTGGAAGTGGACGATTACACGGTCGAATTCCGGATGACCGAGCCGTACGGCACGATCCTGATCGCGCTGGCGCACAACACGCAGGCCTGCACGATCCATCCCAAAGCGATCATGGAGGCGGCAGGATCGACGCCGTTCACCGATGACAGCATGGTGGTGGGAACCGGCCCGTATCGCTTCGTGGAACGGCGACCGGACGCCTACATTCGGCTGGAGCGGTTCGACGACTACGTTTCGCGCGATGAACCGATCAACGGCTACGCCGGGGCGAAGAACGCCTGGCTGGACACGATCGAATACATCCCGGTGCCGGATGTGGCGGCGCGGGTGGCGGGTCTGCAGGCGGGTGACTATCACTACGCGATGCAGATCCCGAATGACCAGTATGACCTGCTGAGCGGGACGCCCGGGATCGTGGCGCAGATCAATCCGCCGACCGTGTTCGAGTGCTTCTTCCTTAACTGGCGGTCGCCATTGATGGGGCAACTCGAGATCCGGCAGGCGTTCCAGGCGGCCCTGGAGCACCAGGCGATCCTGACGGCGGCCCGGGGGAGTGACGAGTTCACCGAGCTCGATCCGGGCTGGATGATGAAGCAAACGCTCTTCTATACCACGTCGGGTGAAGAGTTCTACAACATGAACGATCCGGAACGGGCCCGCCAACTGCTGGAAGAGGCCGGTTACGACGGCACGCCGGTGCGGTTCATGACCACCCAGGAATACCCCTCGTTCTACGC
>JAEZJB010000059.1 GCA_023415845.1 Chloroflexota bacterium
CTCGCGGAAGCGGTAGTTTGGCGTGTCGGTGAAGAGCAGTTCGTAGTCTTCGCCCGCCCCCTCGTCCGCGTCATCGGCGACTCCAGATGAGTGGGTCAGCAGATGACGGAGGGTCACGTCCGGATTGATCGCGGTGCCGCTGAGATCGATCAGGTAGGTGATCCGGTCGTCCAATGCGAACTTGCCCTGCTCGACGAGTTGCAGCACGGCGACGGCGGTGAACAGCTTGGTAATCGAGGCGACGTCGTAACGCATGGCAGCCGAGTTCGGGATGGCGAACCCACGATGGGCGAAGCCGTGCGACTCCTCGACCAGCGTTGTCTCGCCTTGCGTGATCAGCACCGAGCCGGAGAACTTTCCCGCGGCCACGGTGGTGGCGATGTGCTGCTGGATGCGGTCGACCTGGCGTTGGGAAATCATTGTTTCAAGCCTGTAGGTGAGGATCATGCCGGGGCGAAGCATCTGATTCGCGGGAAATAGGCCCCCAGGTGGCAACCCGGGGCGGAGCCGAAGCTCGGCCCGAGGTGATGGATTCCTGATCGAGATAGTGACTTTCCGCCTGACGGAAATAACGGCAAGCGGAAAGCCAGGTCAGGATTTGCTCTGCAGGTGAGCCACGATTTCGACATGATGCGTTTGCGGGAACATGTCGAAGCCGCGCACCGATAGCACCTCGTAGCCGAGTGTGGTCAGGTCGTGCAGATCGCGGGCAAACGTCGCCGGATCGCACGAGACCGCCGCGATATGCGCAGGCTTCAGGCGGACGAGGTGCTCCAGCGTCTCCTTGCCGGCCCCGGCCCGAGGCGGATCGAAGACGGCCAGGCCTACGCGACCCAGCGGCGAGCGGTCTCCCGCCAGCCAGTGCTCGACCGACGCCGTGACGAACCGGCCATTGGTGAGGCCGGCCTGGGCGAGATTCTCCTCGGCGTAGGGGATGGCGGGACCAAACGACTCGACGCCCACGACGCGACGGAAGCGCCGCGCCAGCGGAATCGAGAAGAGGCCGACACCGCAGTAAAGGTCGAGCGCGATGCCGTCGTCGGTCGCGGCTTCGTCGGCGATGCGAACTACTTCCGCCAGGAGGTCGTTCGTGACCGGGATATTGGCCTGGAAGAAGCACTCCGCCGAGTAGCGATAGAGCTCTCCGCCCACCTCGCGCATCACCTGGCGTGAGCGTGGGGTATGCGTCTGCTCCAGCACCGAGCCGGTGTCGCCGGTGACGGCCCGGTATTCGCTGGCGTTCTTGGGGACAAGACCGGCGGCGAAATCGTCACGCAGGGTGGTCAGGAGCGCCTGGGTGTCCAGCGTCAGGACGGGGCTTTCTTCGACGTCGACCACGGTGTGAGAATGGGGGGCGAAGTAGCCAATCGCGCCCGATTTCTGGTCGATCTGGAACTCGGCCCGCGACCGGTAATGCCAGGCGTTCTCCGAGGGAACGACCTCCACTTCGGGCAGCGGATCAAGCTTGGCGATGCGGCGCAGGGCGTCGGTGATCATCCCCGCCTTGATCGCCACCTGGTCTTCGTAGCGGATGTGCATGAAGTCGAGTCCGCCGCTGGCCTCGTAGGGTACCCGCGGCTCGACGCGCATCGGCGACGGCTCGACGATCTCCTCGATCGCGGCGTGAAATACCTTGCGCTGGCGCCTGGTGACTTTCGCCCGCACTACGTCGCCGGGGGCGGTCAGCGGCACGAAGACCGCCAGCCCGTCACCTTCGAAGCCAAGACCGAGGCCGTCGCCGACGATACGTTCGATCCGGAGATCGTCGATCACGAGGTCTGGCACGTCCTGGGTGGGGCGTTGGTGGCGCGCGCGGGAGGGACGGCGGTCATTCTTCCCGGCCTGCCCACCCTGGCGTTGGGGCGGTCGGCTGCGATTGCCGTCGGTTGGTCGCTCGCTGCGGGTGCGGGCGGGACGGCGGGAGCGGGAGTCGGTCATCAGGAAGGTCCTTCTGGTAACAAGGGGCCGAATGTCTGGCGAACGAACTGGGCGCCACCAGGGGCCGAACTGGTCAGGGTAAGTTGGGCGATGGTGCCTGCGGCGGGCAAGGCAACCGTGAAATCAAGGAAAGGGCAGCACTGGCGTTCATACCGAACGAAGTCGAGCAGGTCGTTTGCCGTTTCGTCGGTGTGCGGAAGGTCGAACTTGGCGCCCTCCGGGAGCCAGTCGACTGCCAGCACGCGGGACAGGAGGCCAGATCGAAGCTCGTCCAGTCGTCGTGCCAGGTCGGGGCTGGTCAGGCGGCAGGCAATTTCGAGTGACTCGCCCATCAGGGTATCCTTTCGGCAACGTGACGATCGTCCGGATCGGCACACTCCATTGTAGTCGCCGGTCGGTTTCTTCCTCGCGGGGCCGCGCGACCCGCCCCTGACGAGGTGATAGGTGACGGACACGGGCACCACCCCCTGGAATCTTGGCGTGCTGCTCTCCGGAGCGGGGCGCACGCTCGAATACCTGCTGGCATCGATTGCCGAGGGCGAACTCGACGCCCGCGTGCCGGTCGTCATTTCCTCCCGGCCCGACGTGCGCGGGCTGGACGTCGCTGCGGCGGCCGGGATCCCCACGCGGGTGATCGAGCGCAGGGATTTTCCCTCCCTCGCGGCCTTCAGCGCCGCGATCTACGATGAACTCGCCTATTTCGATGTGGACCTGGCGATCATGGCCGGCTACCTGCGCAAGATGCTGGTACTGCCGGAGTGGGAGGGGCGCATTCTCAACATTCACCCGTGCCTGCTGCCCGATGCCCGCGACTATGCTGCTGGCAAGGGCATGTATGGCGAGCGGGTTCACGCGGCGGTCCTCGCCCATGGAGACCGTGTGTCCGGCGCGACGGTTCACCTGGTGACGGATGACTACGACGAGGGGCCGCCGCTCGCCCGGATCGAGGTGCCGGTCGAGCCGGGGGACGATCCGGTGACGCTGGGTACACGGGTGTTCATGGCGGAGCGGGGACTCTATCCGGCGACGATTCGCGATTACATGGTCGCCCACCCGGAATACAAATCGCGGCGGTAACCGACGGTCAGGGACGCAGGTAGACCAGATCGCCGATCTCGATCACAGGCTTGCCCTGGTCATCGGCAAGCGTGGCGTAAAAGCCGCGTGTCCCCTCGTCCAGGAACTGGAGCGTCTCGGTGATCCGCCGGTCGGAGGGTTGGCCAAGCCCGTAGCCCGCACAAAACCGGCTGAATTCCACGCACGGCGGTGCCGCGATGACGGCAGTCAGGTCGACAAGTCCAGCAGTTGTCGCGATGACCACACCGCTGGCGACGTCTGTCTCGGTCAGCGTGCGGTCACTGGCAACCAGGATGTTCTCGCCAGCGATGCCGTCGGGCAAGTGGTCGCCAAAGCGTTCGCGCATCCGGACGTAGTGCCCGGTCAGGCCCACCGAGACCCCGTTTTCACCCCGGAAGCGGCTGGTTGGGTGCAGCATGTGGTGTACGTCCCCGAACTCGGCGCCCGCGTCGAGGCCGACCACGCCGCTCGGTTCGAGCCGAAGGGCGGACATGGCAGTGATCGGGCCGGGATCATACCAGCGATGGGGCTTCTCCCCCTGCTTCAAGGGGGCAACCTGAACCTGGAGCCGGACAATCGGCCCAAGCAGGATCAGGCTCCTGGTGGCGGATGGCTCGATGGTGGATGGGTCTGCAGCCACGAAGGGTTCCTTCCTGAGCGGTGGGGAACTGCTGGGTCAATCCGCCTGCCGCTGGCGGGCCCGGAAGCGGCGGACGCGTTCGACGGTACCACAGCCGCTGGCCGAGCAATAGCGCCGCATGCCGTTCCGGCTCGTGTCCAGGAAGAAGCGCTCGCACTCGGGTGCGTCACATTGCCGCACGCGCGACCAGTCGGCGTGCAGCAGGAGGTCGGCCACGGCGAGCGCAACCTCCCAGAGCGGGCGCTCCAGTGCGCGTTCTCGCTGCCACGCCCAGGATGCCGCGCCATTGCCCAGGTGCAGCGTGCGGGCATCCTGGGCGGATCTGACCTCGGCATCGATCACCGGCAGGTCGCTGGTGAGCGATTCGGCGCGGATGAGGCCGGCGGCCACACCGGCCAGTTCATCGCGGAGGGCGAGGGCGCGGCGGCGCACGGCTGCTGCCTCACGTGGCTCCTTGCCCGCGACCAGCAGCAGGGGACGAGCCAGATCCGCGGGGATGGCATTGGCTCCGGCAGCCCAGTCGACGAAATTGACGTAGCCGGGAGCAAGCAGGTCGCCCGGGGCGTGTTCGCCGTGCCGCGGCGTGCTGTTCAGGAAGTCGAGGGCAAGGTGGCCTCCCACAAGGGGTGGGGTGTCTGCCGGGCGCTCGGGCCGGGGCAGCGGTGACTTGGCGTAGAGCGTAGGCGGCGCAGGCATGCGGGTACTCCGAGGTGTAACAAGTATGCATTCGCACATGCGTAACACGGCAATGCGCCCACGGCAAGCCGTGACAGAATCCGGAGCGACGAAAGATGACGCAGGTATGGCGGGTTGACGACGCATTTTGCGGGCAAATCCGGGCTTCTCTTCGAGGCAACAGAGGGGTGGCTGAGGCCGTGGATGTGGTAAAATAGAACAAATGTTCAATGCGAGTTGTGGGTGCTGAGGTTGCCGGCAATTCGCCGGGAGAGACGCCACATGATCGTTCCAGTCAATCGCCCCAATACGCCTGCACGATGGAAGGCGGCCCTCGCCCGAGCCCGGAAGGAGGGCGTCACCGTGCGCCAGCTCAGCGCCTCGGGTGGCTGGATCGCCTCCAGTACCAACGATCCCCACCTTGCCTACGAAGTGAGCGTCTATCGCTGTACCTGCCCGGCGGCTGAACTCGGTGACGATCCGGTATGCAAGCACCGGGCGGCGCTTCGCGTTCACCTCGGGCTGCCGCTGGTGATCGGGGATCCGGTGGTTCCGACTGATTATTTCGCGCCTGCGGCCTGATCCCGCGTTCCACCTCCACCTCCACCTCGAAGCCACCTGCGGCAATGCCCGCAGGTGGCTTTTTCGGTTCCGCCGACTCCGGGTTGCAACAGGTGGGTTGGGGTGCTGTGCCTCGATGTCAGCGAAAACCTCAACCAGGGGTTGACAAATATGAACTTGAACTATAACTTTAGGTTAGGTCAAGCGTTTGGAGCTATTCGGTAGTCGCAAGGGAAAGGAATCACGGATGTCTTCGTTACGTGTTCCCGGTCGGTTGATTGCAATCTCCAGCCTGATGCTGGTTATGTTGTCGCTGTTGCTCCCTGGCAGGGGCGTGGCAGCGCAGGGCGATATGTCCTCGATGGGGAGTGACTGTACGGCGGTATTGGGGGTGGGCACCGAAGGTGATGCCTGTGTGAGCGTCGTTCACGCTTCGCCGGACGCGCCAAATGTCGACATCTACGTCGACGGCAACCAGGTCCTGTCCGACCTTGCGTTCGGGTGGTGGTCGGGATGGCTCGCCCTCCCGGCGGGTGACCACCAGGTTCAGGTCACGGCGACGGGTACTTCCGCCGATGAAGCGGTGATCGATGCCACGGTCTCCGTGGAAGCGGGCATGGCCTACCAGATTGCGGCAACCGGCTTCGTCGCCGATATTGCGCCGCAGATCTACACGATCGACGTCAGCGACCTCGATCCCGAGAATGCTCGCGTGACGGTGATGCACACCGTGCCTGATGCCCCGGCCGTTGATGTGGCCGTGACCGGTGGCGACGTGCTCGTCGGTGGCCTCGAGTTCCCGATGATGAGCGACTCGCTCGACGTCCCGGCTGGCACCTATGATCTCGAAGTCCGCGTTGCTGGCACGGAAGATGTCGTGCTGCCGCTGGCTGGTGTCGAACTGGCCGCCAACACGCTCTACAACGTGTACGCCATCGGTTCGGTTGAAACTGGTCTCTTCCCCTTCGTCATTGCGACCGCGTTTCACCAGGGCGCCGCTGCCGGTGCCGCGTCCCCGGTAGCCGAAGCGGGCTGTGGCACGATTCTCGGCGTCGGCACTGACACCGATGCCTGCGTCAACATCGTTCATGCTTCGCCAGATGCTCCGGCGGTTGATGTCTACGTCGACGGCGCCCTGGCGCTCGAAGGACTCGAGTTCGGAACGTTCTCGGGGTGGGTCGCTCTCCCGGCTGGTGACCATCAGGTCCAGGTTGCGGCGACCGGCACGACTTCTGAAGAAGCCGTGATCGATGCCACCGTGACCCTTGAGGAAGGCGTGGCCTACGAAGTTGCCGCGACTGGCTTCCTCGCCGAGATCACCCCGCAGATTTACCCGGTTGACCTCGCCGCCACTGGTGCCGACATGGCCCGTGTGCGAGTGATCCACACCTCGCCGGATGCGCCGGCGGTTGACGTGGCCGTCGCCGGTGGCGATGTGCTGATTGCCAACCTCGAATTCCCGAATGCCAGCGATGCGCTCGACGTGCCGGCTGGCACCTACGACCTGGAAGTTCGCCCGGCCGGCACCACGGATGTCGCCCTTGACCTGCCTGGTGTGGCCCTTGAAGGCGGCATGGTCTACGACGTCTTCGCCGTCGGCACCCTCGCCGATGGAACCCTGACCGTGATCGTGGTTCCGTCGATGGCGGCTGCTTCCTGACCGATTCCCGGTTCCGCCACCGTACTCCGGACGTGTTGAGGTGGGGCTCCCGCAACGGAGCGAGGGCTCTACCTCAACCGGTGGCGGAAGATCCCCTTTCCGGACCCCAGTCCCATGACCACTGGTGACCGGAATTCTGCCTCCCGGCAAGAGACCGCTCAGGGTAACTCCTGGGCGGTCTCTTGTTGCTGGTATGCAGCTAACACTGGCTTCATGGCGCGTTGGGCAACCGACTCATGGCAGGTCACGGAGCCCAGCCGTCATCACATGTCCTCGGGTTGGAGCGAGGTGCGGCGGAGCAACTGGGCATTCAGTGCCACCACGATCGTGGAGGCTGACATCAGGACCGCGCCAATGGCGGGGCTGATCACGATATTCGCCCAGGCCAGCACCCCGGCCGCCAGCGGAATCGCGATGACGTTGTAGCCCACGGCCCACCCCAGGTTTTGCAGCATCTTGCGGTAGGTCGCGACCGAAAGCTCGCGTACGCTCACCACCGCGCGCGGATCGCTCGTGGCGAGCACGACGCCCGCCGAGGCGATGGCAACATCGGTGCCGGCGCCAATCGCGATTCCCACGTCGGCCTGGGCCAGCGCCGGAGCATCGTTGACGCCATCACCGACCATTGCCACCGAGCGACCCCGGTGCTGGAGCTGCTCCACCTCGTGTTGCTTGCCCTCCGGCAGCACGCGGGCCATCACCTCGTCGATGCCAAGCTGTTCGGCAACGTGGTTGGCCACCGCCTCCGCATCGCCGGTCATCATCGCCACGGTGATGCCCTGCTGTTGCAGCAACGAGACTGCGGCCAGGGACTCGGGGCGGATGGCATCGGTGAGCGCGATGGCGCCAATCACCTCGCCAGCGCGGACGACCTGGAGCACGGTTGCCCCCTCGCGGGCCCGCTCATCGGCCCAGGCGGCGATGGTGCCGGGGAGCTGCAGGTGCAACTCTTCCAGCATCGCGGGGCCGCCCACGGCCACGGTCGCGCCGTCCACCGTTGCCTGCACCCCCCGACCGGCGATGGCCTTGAAGCCGGTAGCGTGGGGAACGGTGACACCGAGATCGTGGGCGTGGCTCACGATCGCCGTCGCCAGCGGATGCTCGCTGTCACCTTCGACGGCGGCGGCCAGTGACAGCAGTGTGTTCGGCGAAATGGCGTCGGACGCTTCGCGGATGGCAGAGACTGATGGCGCGCCTTCGGTTAGGGTGCCGGTCTTGTCGAACAGCACCTCGTCGATCGTGCGCATCCTTTCCAGCGCTATCCGGTCCCTCACCAGAATGCCGTTGCGGGCCGCGAGCGAGGTCGAGATCGCGACGACCAGCGGGATTGCCAGGCCGAGGGCGTGCGGGCAGGAGATGACGAGCACGGTGACGGTGCGGGTGATGGCTTCGTTGATGTTGCCGATGGCCAGCCAGACAATGAACGTCAGGACGCCTGCGCCAAGTGCGATGTAGAAGAGGGCAGCGGCGAACCGATCGGCCAGCACCTGGGCGCCGGATTTCGAAGCCTGGGCGGCCGCAACCATCCGCTGGATGCCTGCCAGCTGCGTTTCGTCGCCGAGCCGGTCGACCCGCACGCGCAACGACGCGCTGGAGACGACCGATCCGGCAACGACTGTTTCACCGGGACCACGTGGGACCGGCCGGGACTCGCCGGTCAGCATCGACTCGTCGAGATCGGCGGTGCCCTCGATGATGGTGCCGTCAGCAGGCACGCTGGCACCGGGTCGGACCAGCACCAGGTCGCCGCGCCGCAGGGCGGAAACCGCTACCGTTTCCGGTTGACCATGCGCGTCGAGGCGTTCGGCAGTATCCGGCAACAGTGCGGCCAGGGCATCGAGCGCTCCCTGGGCCTGGGAGATGGCGCGCATTTCCAGCCAATGCCCCAGCAGCATGATCGTGATCAGCAGGACCAGTTCCCACCAGAACTCCAGATCAAGCAGGCCAAAGGTGGTTGCCAGGCTGGCGGTGAATGCCACGACGATGGCGAGCGAGATCAGCAGCATCATGCCGGGTTGGCGGCGGCGAATCTCCCGCCAACCGCCTTGCAGGAAGACCCGGCCACCCTGCACGAACACGATGGTGGCGAGTACAGGCGGAATGAGGTTACTGCCGGGGAACTCCGGCATGGAATAGCCGAGCCAGTCCTGGACCATGGGACTGTAGAGCACCACCGGGATCGAGAGGATGAGGGAGATCCAGAAATTTCGCCTGAATCCCGCGACCGAATGACCGGCATGGGTGGAGTGATCGCGATGGTCGCCGTGAGACATCTCCGCGTGATCGATATGCATCGCTGAATCATGGTGCGGGTGCTGCCCGGCAGGAGCCGAAGGCGAGGAAGCGGGCGAGTGATGATGTGGGGCGGCCATGTTTCCTCCAGGCGTGTTAAGGTCTCACAATCCATATATACCCCCATGGGGTATATATGGCAAGCCTGGTCGCCGCGTCACACGCCGAAAGCCCGGCCTGGTCGTCATCGTGACCAGGCCGGGCTTTTCCGTTGGAGGTAGTTGGGGGCAGGCGCTTACCAGCGGACGAGGAAAGTGCCCTCCGGGTCGACACGCTGGCGGACAGCTTCGATCCGGGCGAGCCGGGCGGGTGACCATGGCGAGACGACCGGGTTGTGACCCAGCAGGTTGACGTTTGCCACCGGCAATCGCCACTCAGCCGTTGCGTCGAGCATGTCGCGGGCCGCGGCGGGGGCGACCTCGGCGAAGAAGGGTTCGATGAAGGTACCCATGAACAGGGTGTAGTGGGCGTCGCGACCCGTCACCGCCGACCCTTCGATGACATCCTGCCGCTGGGCGCCACCGCCGTGCCGAAGCTCGGCCATGATCAGCGGCGAATGCTTGCCCGAACCGAACCGTTCGATCCAGGCGTCGGCGAATTCCGGGCCGACCTCGCCGTATTGGGCGCCACATTCCCAGACCGGGACGGGATCGGTTGGATCCATGTGAATCCGGTCAATCTGGGAGGCAGGCAGGTTGCCGAGCATGTCCATTAGCACCGGGGCAAGGGCGCGCAGCGGGGCGGCAAGGGCCTCACCACGTGTCGCGTCACCCGGATAGGCGAATCGCAGGAACGAGATGCGCTGGCCCCGGAATGGCGGTGGAGCCAGGTCGAGATCCGGGAACTCGATGGTGCAGAAGCTGGTCGTCACCAACGGGTCTGCCGTCGTGGTCCACTCCAGCCAGCCCCGGAAGACGGTGTCGGCGTGCTCATCGGCGAACGCGAGGCAGCCGGCGTAAAGGGTCGGCAACTCCACGAGTTGCAGGGTGGCCTCGGTGACGATGCCGAGCCCCGACTTGCCGCCGCGTAGTGCCCAGAACAGGTCCTGGTTGGCGAAGCCGCTGGCCTCCAGCACCTCACCAGTGCCATCGACCACTGTCATCGAGCGGAGGTAGTCGGAACTGTAGCCATGGCTGCGGCCGAGCACGCTCACGCCGCCCCCCATCAGGTAACCGACCGCGCCAACATCGGTGGTCGATCCGCAGACTGGCACCAGGCCAAAGGGCGCTGACGCGGCGAGGATGTCGGCAAAGCGAGCGCCGCCGCCGAACGTGGCGGTCTTGCGATCGAGATCGATCTGAACCTGGTTCATCCGGCGCATGGTCACGACCAGGCCACCGCTGATCGGATACGATCCATGTCCGCCACCGAGAACCGTCACCTTCATGCGTTCTGCCCGCGCATAGCGCACGGCTTCGACCACATCGGCAGTGCAGGTCGCACCGACCACCAGGTCCGGGGTATGCACGATGTTGGCGTTGAAGCTGGCGAGTTCCTCGGCGTAGCCGGGCGTGGAGGGGGAGAAGACCGGACAGGTAAAGACGTGATGAGGAGCGACGACCGAGGTGACCATGTGAAGAACCTCCAGGTGTGGCCGCGTCACGCATGCTGGGGTGCCGATGGGTGCACGAAGCCGGGCCGGGAATGGCGTCATTCCGGTTGGGGCCGTGCAGTCACCGGCGGGTGGTGATGCCGGACAGGGCCAGTGATGAATTGAACGGTGGGTCCCGAATCTCTCGCTCACCCGCATGTTCACGGGCGGCCATCATGCACTAACGTCGCCGCGCGAAAAGAGTTCCATGGGCGAGAACATGGACTCGATCGTGGTGCACGCCGTCCCGCGGAATTGGGACGATGAGGGGGCAGGTCAGGCCAGGGATGGCCTGCCGATCAGTCCTCGACTCCGTCGACGGCGAGGGCAGGATCGATCGCGCTCACCGGATTCGCCGGTCGCTGGAGGGTGCGGGTGAAGAGTGGGATGCTCAGGATCAGCAGCGCGACAATCACGAACACGATCCGGATCGACGATACCCGGGCGAGGAGCCCGAGGATTGGCGGACCAGCCAGGAACCCGGTGTATCCAATGGTCGCCACCGCGGCCACGCCCCGCCCGCTGGCGATCCCCGGAACCGATCCTGCCGCGCTGTAGATGACCGGGAAGCCGGGCGCGAGGCCGATGCCCATCACCGCGAAGCCGATGATGGCGGCGGTGGTGGTGCCAGGGATCAGGCCGCCGATCAGCCCGATGGCGGAAATGACTGCCCCAACCGCCACGACGCGGGCTGACCCGAAAGTGAGGACCAGGCGGTCGCAGGCAAACCGTCCAAGCAGCATGGTCGTGGAGAAGGCCGCGAAGCCGAAGGCGGCGACACCTTCGCCCGACCCAAGCTGGTCGTGGATGTAGAGCGCACCCCAGTCCGCCATCGCTCCTTCGCCCACCGCCGCGCTGAAGGCGATGATGCCGAGCGGCCAGAGTGCCCGGGGCGGGAGGGAAAAGCGGCTTCCCCCTTCGCGTTTCTGTTCAACCGGCTCTGGCTCATCGGCGACGTAACCCAGGCTCGCCCAGAAGGTGAGGGCAGCGGCCAGCACCGCGATCATGGTCAGGTTGATTTCGAGGCCAACGCCAAGGCTGGCCACGAGCGCACTCACCGCCGCCCCGGCCAGGGCACCGAGGCTGAAGAAGCCATGGAGAGAGCCCATGATCGGCTTGCCCAGGCGGCGCTCGACCGTCACTCCCTGGGCGTTCATCGCCACATCCCCGGCGCCAAACACGAAGCCGTAAATGAAGAGTCCGGCCGCCAGCACCCATGGGCTCGGGGCAAACGCCATCACCAGGATGCTGAGCGAGAAGGCGAGGCTGAACCAGAACGTAGTGCGGGACGACCCATGACGTTCGATCAGCCGACCAATGAACTGGAAGGCCGTCAGCGACCCAATGGCGATGAACAGCAGCAGGAGACCGAGTTGGGCGGTGTCCAGGTCGAGCTTGGTGGTGACGGCAGGGATACGGGCGATCCAGCCGGCGCTGACGAAGCCCAGCACCGCAAACACGGTGGAGGAGGCGACACGAGGACTGGGCTGCAGGTTACGAGGCACGATGGTCCTATCCTGGAAGGTTGCTGACGGCGGGCGCGACCGGTGTCACGCTCGCTGGTTCTGGCTGGGTGGGTCTGGCCACGGAGGGTGCGAGAACGATCACCGCCGTCACGATACCACCGACCAGCGCGAACGCCAGCCGCAGCGACGCGACGTCGGAGATGAACCCCATCACGGGTGGGCCAATCAGGAAGGCGGCATAGCAGGTTGTCGCCACGGCGGCGACCCCTTCGGCCCGGTCGACGCCCGGAGTTGAACCGGCCGTGCGGTAGACAATCGGGATGATCGTCGAGAAACCAAGCCCAACAAGGGCAAACGAGGCCAGGAACGCAATCGGTGTATTGATCACGATGCCCCCGAGCAGGCCCATCGCTCCCAGCGCGGCACCGGCCCGCAGCAACATCACCGGCCCAACCCGCTTCACCACCTGATCACCCGTCAGGCGACCGACCAGCATGGCCAGGGAGAAGATGGTGTATCCCATCGCTGCCAAACCCGGATTCGTCAGGAGATCCTGCGTGAGGTAGAGCGCGCCCCAGTCGGCCAGTGCCTCCTCGATCAGGCCGCAGCAGAATGCGATCGCGCCCAGCGGCCACAGCACGCGCGGCCCGATCGAAAAGATGGGCCGTCGCTTCCTGACGGTGGAGGCTTCCAGCACCCGGGGTTCGTCGGGCATCAGCCGGCCATTGAGCAACCACCAGATAGCGGTCTGGATCGTCGCGATCGCCAGGAACTGGGGGCTGATCGGGACATCCATCGCTGCCAGCACACCGCCAGCGGCAGTTCCAAGCAGCGCGCCGACACTGAACATCCCATGCATCGTCGAGAGGATGGGTTGCTGGATGCGGCGCTCGATTTCCACTGCCTGGGCATTGAGGGCGACATCGGTGGTGCCATTGCAGAAACCGAACCACAGCAGCATGACGAAGAACCCGATCGCACCCGGAGCGTAGAGCGCCATCGGATACGCCAGCAACCAGCCGGACCCGAACAGCAGGATTGCGCGCGCCGATCCGATCTTCGAGATGCGCGGTGCCGAGGTCTGGAACGAGACGAGCGCGCCGATTGCACCGGCGATCAGCACGGTGCCGAGTTCGGTGCGGCTGACGCCGAGGTGGTCGGCAATCGCCGGAATCCTGGCGATCCAGTTGCCAAGGATGAAGCCGCGCATGATGAAGAGCAGGGTGAGCGCCAGGCGGGGCGAAACCGACCGGGGAAGGGCGAGGGAAGGCATGACGATGATACCTGGG
>JAEZJB010000103.1 GCA_023415845.1 Chloroflexota bacterium
TCCCTGCCCGAGCCGATCCGGGTACGGGCGGACCTGCCGCGACCGGCCCACCATTTCCCCTGCTGCCATGGAGCGGCTGTCGTCCACCCTTCCCTCTCGCCCGTCTCGCGCGCTCCTGCCCACAATCCGGCGGCTGTTGTCCGCCCTGCCCGCTCGCCTCAAGGCGTTCCTGGCCCCATTCCGGCGGCTATCATCCGCCCTTTCTCATCCCAAGGACGCCCCGCCGGCGATCCCATCCCACCCCCAATCGCACCACCCCGCATACGTACAGCCAATCTCTCCAACCGTGGCGGGATTTGGGCCGCTCGATGCGTACGATAGGTACGGATCACTTTGGCGAGAGCCCCATCACAAGCCGGGCCGCTGTCAGGTACCAGCGGAAACGTGAGTGATTCCGCCTATACCCCGCACAAACTCCGCCCCGAAACCCTTGTGAAATCAACGAAATCGGAGTTCGTGAGTTTTTGAGTTTTTGCAGCTGCATGCCCGAGCGCCAGCAACCCGTCACCCGATTCGTCGGTCGTCTGGGCTGGTCAGCAACCGGAATTGGTCCGACACTGGGTCCCACGTCAATCGCTTCGAAGACACCACTGCGGAGGCACCCCTCATGACGCGCGAAGTCATCCCTGCTGAATTCGAGAGGGTCCAGAGCGCATTCGCGCGGGACATCCCAGCTGTCTTCGATGCCAGTGCTCGCTGGATTTGGGATAACGGCGAACCTTCACCCCGCAACGCCTGGCGTTGCTTCCGCCAAACGTTCACGCTGCCCGAAGCCCCCACAAGTGCCAGGCTCCAGATCACCGCCGATACCCGCTACGTGGTCACCGTCAACGGACGCCGGGTTGGCACGGGTCCGGTCCGCGGCTTTGCCCATCGCTGGATGGTCGATACCTGGGATATCACCAGCAACCTCCAGCCCGGCGAGAACGTCATCGGCGTCCTGGTCCTCCACTTCGGTGTCTCAACCTTCGTCGACGTTGGCAACCGGGGTGGCTTGCTCGCCCAGGTGACCATCAAGTCCAATGCCGCCGATCTCACGCTGGTCACCAACGACACCTGGCGAGTCACCACCCCACCGGGGTACGACCCACGCTCCAACCGCATGTCTTGCCAGCTTGGGTTTGTGGAACACATCGATGCCCGGCACCTCGACGACCGCTGGACCTTCCCCGGCTTCGACGACGGCGAATGGCAATCTGCCAGCGAAATCTGCGCGGCAGGAGCCGGCGCCTGGCCGAATCTGGTGTTGCGCGATATTCCACCCCTCGCCGAGCAACCTGTCTATCCCACCCATGTCGAGCGGTTGGCGAATGTCCGTCCATTCGCGCAAACATGGACCATCGACTTGCGCAACCATCTGGATCCAGCCTCGGCCCAGCACGCCAACCACATCGCCTATGCCGGCTATGTGCTCTCGATGATCCGGGTCAGCGCACCGACGACCGTCACCGTGGCAATCCCGTGGAGCCGCTTCAATGGTCTCGGCATCGACGGCAGCTGGTCAGATCGCCTCGACCTGCCTGTGGGCCCCGCCTCACAACGCTCCCTGACCAAACATCTGGAACCCGGCGACCATCTCCTGGCCATCGAGGTCGAACGCGCCGACCATGGCGATGGCTTCCAGGTCGCCTTCGACACCAGTGAGTCGGGCGCAGCAACCCTCGTCTCTCCCACCGTCGAGAGCCAGGCCACGCCATTCGCCACCATTCGCTGCGGCATTAGCGGACGCCCAACCACTGGCTATGCCCCGGAACAACCTCACATCGAACCCACCATCAGGGACCAGGTCCGTCAGGCCACCACCACAGCCGAGCTCTCCAGTCTCGACCTCGAATCGGTCCCGGAACCGCTCGTCAGTCCGCTCGACCTCTTCACTCTCTGCACGCAACCTCGCTCCCGCACCGAGATCCCGGTCCCCGCCGCGCTCCAGGCAATGGCGTCGGGCCAGCCGGTCACCATTCCTTCCTTTGACGACGGCGACACCGAACTGATCGTCGATCTTGGACGCGAGTTCTCGGGATACATCTCCTTCAGCATCGAAGCGCCAGCCGGTGTCGCGATCGATATCTACGGCTTCGAATACCTCCGTGGTGACCACGCCGAGTTCACGGACCGGCTGGACAACTCGCTTCGCTATGTCACCAGGGAAGGCCGCCAGACGTACACCACACCGACCCGTCGCGGCATGCGCTGGCTCATGCTGGTCGTTCGCAACGCGCCGGTAAATCGCGAGCCTGTCATCCTGCACGACCTGCTCGTCATCGAAAGCCATTACCCGGTTAGCCGCGTGGGACGCTTCCGCTGCAGCAATGCCCGGCTCGAACAAATCCACGAACTGGCCCGCCGCACCGTCATCGCCTGCATGGAAGACACCTATGTGGACTGCCCTGCCTACGAGCAGACCTACTGGGTGGGAGATGCCTACAACAGCGCCCGTTTCGCCACCTACCTGTTTGGTGCCGAGGCACTGACGGAACGGTGCGTCCGTCTCGTCCCCGCCTCGGTAGGCCAGACTCCCTACTTCGCCTCCCAGGTGCCATCGGGCTGGGTCAACGTCATCCCCAACTGGACCTTCTTCTGGACCATGATGACCCACCACCACTGGTACCGGACTGGCGACAGCAGCTTTGCCTCCGAACTCTGGCCCGCGGTGAAAGTCGCGCTCGATCACTTTCGCGCACATCTCAACGATGCCGGTCTGCTCGAAATCTCGGCCTGGAACCTGCTCGACTGGGCCCCCATCGATCAACCGAACGAAGGCGTCGTCACTCACCAGAACATGCTGATGGTGGTAGCCCTCGACCAGGCGGCCATCCTGGCCAGCGTCGCCGGAGACGATGCTGGCGCCAGCCAGTACCGTTCGGCGGCGGACGCCCTGCGCATGGCCATCAATGAACATCTCTGGTCACCGGAGGACGGAGGCTATATCGACTCCATCCACAGCGATGGTCAGCGCTCCACCACGCTCAGCATCCATTCCCAGATGCTGGCCCTTCTCGCCGACGTGGCAACCGGTGATCGTGCCGAGCGCTGCGCTGCGGTGCTGGTGGACCCGCCTGCTGGCTGGGTTCGCATCGGCTCACCATGGATGTCGGCCTTCCTCTATGACGTGCTGGCCATGCAGGGCCGGGCGAACGAGGCTTTGGACGATATTCTGCTCAACTACGGCATGATGCTCGACCACGACGCCACCACCTGCTGGGAGGTCTATCCCTCATCGCCCATCAACGAGCAGGGCGCGCAATTGAGCCGCAGCCACTGCCACGCCTGGTCGGCGGCGCCAGCCGGATTCCTGCCTGCCTGGGTGCTCGGAGTCCGCCCCAGCGCCCCGGGTTGGCACGCCGTGCTCGTCGCCCCGGATCCGTGTGGACTTGAATGGGCCGAAGGCTCGGTACCTCTGCCCACCGCCGGCCGCGTCGATGTTTCCTGGCGAATCGATGCCGCCGGAGAGTTCCGCCTTGAGGTCAATGCGCCCGATGATGTGATTATCGAAGCCCGCCTGCCGGATGGATATGCCGGGCAGATCCTTGTCAATGGCTTGGAAGCCTAGGCGGCACCCTCGGAAGGAACGAACAGCATGCGACTCGGAGGACCTGTCGAACACGAAGCCGGAAACGCCGAAAGCTGGATTGCCGCGCTTCAGGCCCATAACTACGGAACAGCCGTCTTCCCGCTCCGCCACGACTCGCCGCGCGGCCAGATCGGGGAACACGTCGCCGCCGCCGAGCGCGCAGGTGTCGTCATCGCCGAAGTCGGGGCCTGGAGTAATCCCATTTCCATCGATGAGGCAGAGCGAACCACCGCCATCGCCTATTGCCAGGCCCAACTCGCCCTGGCCGAGGATATAGGGGCAAGGTGCTGCGTGAATATCGCCGGTTCACGCCATGCCCGCTGGGATGGCCCCCATCCCGATAACCTTTCGGCCGCAACCTTCGAGTTGATCGTGGAAACGACCCACCTGATCATCGATGCCGTGAAACCAGTTCGAACCGTGTTTGCCCTTGAGATGATGCCCTGGATCTTCCCGGATTCTCCCGAATCGTATCTCGAGTTGATCCAGGCAATTGATCGGCCCGGCTTCGGCGTGCATCTCGATCCGGTAAACATCATCAATTCACCAGGCAGGTACTTCCGCAACGGCGAAGTGATCCGGGAGTGCTTCCGCCTCCTTGGCCCACACATCCGAAGCTGCCACGCCAAGGACACGCTGATGTCTCCCGCGCTCACCACCCACATCGACGAAGTCCGGCCAGGAACGGGGGCGCTTGATTACGCCGTCTTCCTCCAGGAGGCAAGCCAGCTCGATCCTGACCTGCCGATCATCCTCGAGCACCTGCCAAACGCGGCGGAATACGACCTCGCGGCTGACCACCTCCGCCACGTGGCCGCTGCGGAAGGATTGCAGTTCGTCAGCCCATGGACACCAGCCTGAGTGTCCGTCAACACCGAACGCACTGCCAGGAATCGAAAACAAACCCATCGCTCCCTGATCGTGGTGATAAAGGCGATCCACTCGCTGGCGTTTTTCGTCATCGCTGCCTGCGTAATGCAGATCTTTCGGGCCGGCATCACCGGGCGTCCCTCGCGCTGGACCCGACCAGCGATCGGCATCGCGTTGGGCGAGTGTGCCGTCTTCGTCGCGTTTCGGTGTCGGTGTCCGCTTCGCCTGCTCGCCGAGGATCTTGGCGCCGAGAGCGGCCAGGTCACCGACATCTACCTGCCAAAGTGGCTTGCCGACCGCATCACCTGGATTTTCACGCCGCTGCTGGTGGTCGGTTTGGCCGGGCTCCTGCTGAAGCGCTTGGGACGACATCCCCGCTATCGATGCTGATCCCGGGCTAATCCGGGCTCGAAAAAAACTGGCGCCCCAGGATTGCTCCCGGGGCGCCAGTCAGGTCTCTTGAATGCCCGACCTAGGCTGCAGGCGTTGCCTCTGGCGTAGCGGAGAGGTCCACGACGATCGTGGCCGCTTCGTCCGTATTGAGCAGCGCCGCGGAGATCAGGATCACCTCGCCGTCGGTGAGGTTCTCGGCGTAGTGGATCATGCCTTCCGGCTCGACCCAGGCATCGCCTTCGGCCAGTTCAACCGTCTGGCCAGAGGTGATGACCTCAAGACTGCCGTCCGCCCGGGTGACCGGCAGCTCACCATCAATGACGTGATAGGTAAGGACGCCCTGCTCGACCGAGGCCATCTGGATGCCCGGATGGTAGTGGACCGGGAGTTGCGCACCCGCCGGGATGATGTACCGCGTGAGGGACAGCGTTTCGCCCGGCGCGCTCTCGACCGTTGTCTCCTCGACGAGGACGTCCTTGACGAGTTCACCGCCATAGCCATCGGCGGTTGGCGACGCCTCCTGAGCGACAACGGCACCACCGCCGGTGAGACCCAGCATGGCAACCGCAACCCCGGCGATCAGGCGACGTACATCCCATCGTTCCATGAACAAGCTTTCCTCCCATTACTCTGCAACTGTTGATGATGACCCAGTGCGCATCATCGCCAATGGCCGAAGATGTCGCAATCCCCAACGGCGAATGCGGCCAGAATTCGTGGCCAGCAAGGCCCAGGAGTCATCTTTACAGGGCTCGTACATCCGCGGCGGGAACGTGGTGGTTGAGCCAGTCGCGGGCGTACGCGATCACTTCGGCGCCATCAACCTCGTTGAAGATCTCGTGCTTCATGCCGGGCCAGATACGCAATGTCTTGTCGGCCGACCCCGCGCGAGCCACGAACTCTTCGGAGCCGACCGGACTGACCATCGGATCAATCGCCCCGTGCATCACCAGGAGGGGGATTGTAAGCGTGGGTGCTCGCCGCAGGGCATCGGCCCCGGCCCGCACGATTTCGGAGGCGGTGCGCATGCGTGTCTTGCCGTGATAGCAAAGGGGATCGGCCGCAAACTGCGTCTCTACTGCGGGGTCGGTGCTGAGATTATCACCTTCCTTACGCGGAACCGGCATGGTCGGGAAGGGGCGGGCAATGAGATACACGATGGTATTCAGGAGGGGATTGGTTCCCCCTACGAGGATGAAGGCCGGAGCACTCAACAGCACTGCCGACAGGTCGGCCTGGTAGCGCAAGGCATACCGGGCAGCCACCAGTCCCCCCATCGAGTGGCCGATCAATACGACAGGCAACTCGGGATGCTCGGCCTGCACGCGCAACGCCATGATCCGGAAGTCGTCGACGAGATCGTCAAAGCGGCGGACGAGCGCCCGTGGCTCGCCATCACTGCGGCCATGTCCGCGATGGTCCTGGCCAGCGACTGCGAAGCCGTTGAGCAGCAGGGTGTCGATCAGTCGACCGTACCGGCCCAGGTGCTCGCCGTGACCATGACAGAGCAGGGCCAATACCTTCGGCTGCCCCTCTGGCATCCAGAACGCTGTCGAGAGGTTCAGGCCGTCGAACGTCTTGAGCGTGCCGCGCGTGGGGTCCGGAATCATGGCTGGTTTCCCCCGGTGAGTGGAATGATGCCCTGGCGTGCAAACAGGTCATCAGCAACTGTAACCCCGACGTGGGTATAGGCAGCGGGTGGGACTCCAATGTCGGCCAGGGCGAGATTGCCGACGAACGGGGTCGCTGACGGTTCCAGCAACCCGGTTTTGGCCAGCGCGAGCGTGATGGTGACATCGGCGCGCAGGCATGGGTTGTACGGCTCTCCGATGGTGGCATTGAGGCCGGATGGCACGTCGATGGCAAGCAGCACGGCTTCACTGGCATTGGCCAGTTCGATCAGAGTGGCGATGGTGCCAGATGGGGCGCGAGTGGTGCTGAAGCCAAGCAGTCCGTCGATGAGGAGATCGGCGGGTGGGAGTTCCGCCAGCGTGGAGCCGGCCAGCATGGGGATATCGAGGCGGCCAGCGGTGTCGAGATGAGCGGCTGGTAACCCGCGATACTCGTCCGGATGACGGCTGAGCACCACGGAGACATCCATTCCCCAGCCATGAAGCAAACGGGCGGCGACCAGTGCGTCGCCGCCGTTTCCACCCGTTCCAGCCAGGACCACTACCCGCTGCTGACCGGCAGGGATACCGGCCAGCAAGGTTCGGGCGAAACTGGCGACGGCCATACCAGCCAACTCCATGAGCTGGACCGGGGCAACGCCATAGTGGTCATCCATCAGCCGATCGATGGTTGCCATCTGCTCGGCAGTGACGGCTGGAACGTGAGCGGTCATGCATTTTTGCCTTCACGCTTTTTCTTCTGCGCCTTTGGTTCGGCAACCTTCTTCTTCGCCTTGGCGCCCTTTTCCTTCTTCACCTTCGGCGCGGCAGCCGTGCGAACCGACAGGCGACCGCCTCGACGGAGGAGGAGTTCCGGCTCACCGTTGCCTTCGTAGCGAATGAAGTCGACCCGGCTCCAGCGGGCGACGCCGTCGGGCACCACGAACCAGGAATCGCCGACCGGGAGGAGTGGCCATTCGACGGTCATCTCGACTTCGCCGGTCTCCTCGTCGCGGATTTCGACCGACATGTTGAGGTGGTCGCCATCGACGGTGACGACGGTGGTGCTGTCGTGACGCTCGTAAGTTCCGGCGAAGGCCGCCAGGTGCTTCGGCGAGTGGTGGACCAGTTCGTGGGCCGGTCGCTTCAACTCGAGATAGTGCTGGAGGGCCCAGGCCTCGATTTAGGCCTGGGCGCGGACGCCCGGGTCACCATTGGTAAGCACGGCGATGGCGACACCATGCTCAGGGAGCAGGGTCAGGTGGGCCCGGAAGCCGCTGGTGGCCCCGCCGTGGCTGATCGTACGGAATTCCGGATATTCGTGCACGCACCAGCCGAGACCGTAGTTGCGGCCGAGGTCGCCTGCCTCGGAAACCGGCTGCTGCATCAGCTTCGCGCTTTCCTCGGACAGGAACCGCTTGCCGTCGAGCTCACCCAGACCAAGGTGCAGTTGGGCGAACCTGATGAGTTCACGGGTGGAGCAGACCACGCCGCCACAGCCGTTGACGTACCGCGGCAGGGCGTAGCGCGGAGAAACCTTGTACCCCGCTGTCCGGTCACCCAGGAGGTGCCCGACGGCATGCGGCAGGCCGATGACTTCGTCGGCGAAGAAGCGGGTGGTGGTGAGTTCCAGCGGCTCGATTATCCGCTCGCGGAAGACGTCCTCGAACACCTTGCCGGTGACGACTTCGATCAGGCGGCTGACGAGATAGAACCCGGCGTTGCAGTAGTGCCAGAGGTCGCCCGGTCGCGTCCACTGGCGGAGGGTGCCGTAATCGGCCACAGCCTTCGCCAGGGCGTCGTCGCCGTTGCCGTAATCAATGAAGCGATCTCCCTCGAACCCGGCGGTATGGGAGAGGAGGTGGCGCAGGGTGATCTGCTGGCGGGCTTCCTCGTCGGCCAGCGGCAGGTCGGGCATGTATTCGACGATTGGGGTATCGAGAGCGAGCACGCCATCGTCGACCAGCATCATGGCGAGCGTGGTGGTGAAGACCTTCGAAATCGAGCCGATCTGGGAGATGGCGTTTTCGGCCAGTGGCTGCCGGGTGTCGAGATTGGCAAAGCCGGCCGCCGTGGCCTCGATGGTGCCGTCGGCATGCAGGACCGCCGCAGCGATGCCTGGCACGTTCCAGCGGGCTGCCTCGCCCTGCACGGCGGCGGCCAGCGTGGTGTAGTCAGGGCGATCGTAGGGCCAGCCAGGCATCATGAATGTTTCGGTGCCATCGGCGGCGATACGACGTTCGAGCGAAGCGGGCATTCGAGCAGGACTCCTTCGTGGTGTTCAGATAACCAGCCTGCATTATCTCCGGATCGGCTGCGAACGGGGCACTTTG
>JAEZJB010000112.1 GCA_023415845.1 Chloroflexota bacterium
TGTACGTACAATGCATTCATCGCAGTGTTTACATCACGCTGGCTGTGCTATAGTGTACGTACACAGCGATCAGTCGCTGATGGTGACGAGGGGCAACGTCACCACCCTCCGTGTCACGCGCCACGGAGGCCCGTGCAGCCGGTGGCTCCGGCGCCGGGTGAACCCGGACCCGCGGATTGCAGTTTCCCGATGCGGCAGGCCCGGCCACAACGGAGGTCAACACGATGGCATTCGATTCCCGTTCCGGTGGGCGCACTTCCCATTCTGCACCTCCCGCCATGCTCCCCAACGCGCCGCGGCCCTCTGCGGCCGAATGGAGCGCCCTGCGGGAAGAAGGCATCCAGTGGGAAGGTCAGGTTCTGCTGGCTGGCATGGGCATGGACCTGCCGGTGCTGCTGGTGCTGACCTCCACCCGCCTCGTCATGGTTGCCAACGGAGCCATCGCTCTGGAAGCGCCGCGCACCTGGTTGCGCCCCGAGCCCAAACTGCTGACCGGCGGGACGGTGGGTCTCTCCATCACGCCGCACGACCGCGCCAGCCGCCCCGGCGAAACCGACAAGATGGCAGTCAAGGTCCGCTCAGGCCGCGCCGATGCCGCCCGCCTTGTGTCCGCCATCACCGGCCGCATCGTGTCGCCGCGTGAGGAGCGGAGCATTGCGCTCGAGCAGGAACCCGGCGCCTGGAAGCCGGCCGTTGGTGCCGCGCCCCCGGTCGCCCTTCCTCCCCTGCCCGATTTCGACGATGACCCCGTCCTCGCCCGCGCTAACCGCGCCTGGCCGCCGGTCGAACTCGAAGGCGTCCCCCAGCCCCGCAAGACTCGGCCTGCGCGACCGGCTGATGCCCAGGCGACCCTCTCGAACTGGATCGCCAACCACAACGAGGCCGGCGACGAAACCGCCAGTCCCGCGACCCATCGTCGCCGGGCTGCGTCGGCACCGGTCACCGGCCCGGCCGAAACCCGTCGCCAGTTCCATCGTGGACTCGTCTGGGGCCTTCGCTCGCTGATTCTTGCCCTCCTGGTCGGCACCGGGGTCTACTTCGGCCACGACCGGCTGCCTGGCGATTTCACCTTCCGCCTGCCCGCCGCCCTCGAAGACCGCTTCGGCCTCGATGACGAGTCCGATCAGCCAGACGTGAGCCAGATGCCCAGCGGCCAGACCGGTTCGGAGGGTCCTGCTGTCCAGCCGACCGCCACCACCCCGACCGAGGACGGCACCAGCGGCGCGCCGAATGGCGAACCGATTTCAACCGAAGACCTCCCTGAGGGCGTCGGCGGCAACCAGGGTGAGATCACCACGGTCGATCCCGGCATCGGCACCTACGCCGACGATGACGAAGCCACGGATCCGACCGCGGAATCGACCCAGGCTCCCGAAACGTCAATCGACGATCCTGCAGATGAGGGCACGACGGGCGACACCTCCGGCACCGATTCGAACGAGGTAACCGTGGGCAACGGCGACCCGAATACTCCCGCCGCGACCGAGGCGCCAGTGGCGACCGAAGCTCCGGCCACGGAGGCTCCAGTCGAAACCGAAGTGGTCGCGACCGAGGCTCCTGGCACGGAAGCTCCAGTCACCGAAGAACCAGTCGAAACCGAGATTCCGGCCACGGAAGCACCGGTCGAGACTGAAGCTCCGGCCACCGAGGCACCGGTCACCGAAGAACCCGCTGCAACGGAGGCCCCTGTCGAGCAGGAGTCCACACCGACGGTCCCGGCCGAAGTCCCGACCGAGCAGCAGTCCACTCCGCAGCCGACCCTCGAGCCGCAGCCGTCCACTGTCAATCCGGATATCCCGCCTGCGCAGGAACTCACCAGCGGACCGTTCCGCTACGCCATCACCGGCGCCTCGCAGGGTGAGACTATCCCGGCTCTCCCCGACCTCGCGTCAGTCGATACCGGCGAGTGGGTCATCCTCTCGCTGACCGGCCAGAACACCGCCGGCACCGAGCAGGTCTTCGATATGAGCCAGTTCCGCCTCTATGCCGACGGCCAGGAAGTCCTGCTCGACGTCGGGAACGGCTGGGTGAGCGGGCTGCTCGGCCAGACACCGGCCTATGGCAACACCGATGCCATCCTCTGGGCCGGCGGCGAGAGCCACGACTTCACCCTCACCTTCCTCGTTCCGAAGGGCGCGCAGTCCCTGACGCTGGTTGCCGGTGATCAGACCATCGATCTCTCGACCTCGCTGGCGACCACCGAGCTGGGTGCGGCAACCACTACCCAGCCCGCGCCCGAAGCGATCGAAGCCACCGTGGTTGGGGTTGTCGACGCCGAAACCATCGTGGTCGAGATCGACGGCGTGCGACAGACCGTTCGCTATCTTGGCGTCGATGTCCCGTCCGGCGACGACTGCTTCGCCGAAGAAGCGATTGCCGCCAACGAGTCGCTGGTCATGGGCCAGAAGGTCCGGATCGAGCGCCAGGCCACCGACACCGACGCGCGCGGCAACTGGGTCCGCGATGTCTGGGTGCCATCCGCCGACGGTGGCTGGACGCTCGTCTCCGAAGCCCTGGTCCGCGAGGGAGCGGCCGAGGCCAACATCAGCAAGCCGAACACCCGTTTCGAGGCCTGGCTCCAGAGTTCGCAGTTCATGGCCCGGGACGAAGGCGTTGGCCTCTGGGGCGCCTGCGAGAGCGACGGTGCCGCCCTCGCCAACCCGCCGCTGAGCATCCGGCCGAACCTGTCGGTTCAGAGCTAGCCAGCCGCCACAATTGAACGCCAGAGCAAAGGCCCGGCAGCTTGCTGCCGGGCCGTTGCTCGTTCCCGCCAGATTCCCTCCCTGACTTCCCGACTGACCAGGGTCCATCAGCCGCCAAATCTCTCCTTGAATCTCGCCCACACCCCACGTACAATGCGCGAAGTTCACGTACGTGACCATATTTCGCGCATATGACCCGTAGGGATCCCATGTCCCAGTCCGCCACGGTCAAATCCGCAGATAGAGCCCTTCGTTTGCTGGAGCTTTTCGCCAGCAATATGGATGGCCTCACCCTGACCGATGTCTGCGATGAAACCGGGTGGCCCAAGAGTTCAACACTCGGCCTGCTTCGCACCCTCCAGGCGCGAGAGTTCCTGGAACTCAGCGATCATGGCGCTCGCTATCATCTCGGTCCCCGGGTCGCCAACCTCGGGGCGATCTACCTGGACCATCTCGACCTGCCGAAGGTCGGCGCTGAGGTCGTCCGCGATATGTCGCGTGCCTGCGACGAAACCGTCCATCTGGCGGTACTCCGGGACCAGTACGTGCTCTACGTAGCCAAGGAAGAAGGTGGTGGCCGCATGCGCATGGTCTCCATGATTGGACGCACCGTTCCGGCTCACGGCACCGGCGTCGGCAAGATGCTGCTGGCCCGGCTCGACCCGGCCGATTTCGACCGGCTCTATCCGCCCGCCACGCCCCTCGAACGGCTCACCGAACGAACCATCACCGATCCGGAGGCCTTCCGTGCCGAACTTGCCGCCATTCGCCAGCGCGGCTATGCCACCGACCACGGCGAGTCGACCCTCGGCATCGAATGTCTCGCCGCCCCGGTCCTCGACGTGCATGGCGAGACCATCGCCGCCATCAGCATTTCGGTGCCCGAGCCCCGCTTTGGCCCGGAGCGGCGTCCCGACCTCCTGGCAACTTTGCTCGATGGTGTCCGCACCCTCTCGCTCCGGCTGGGCTGCCCGCCCGCCACGATCGACCAGGTGCTCGCCCCGGCACGCGCGGAGATGACCCATGGCCACGATTGAACGCGATGCGCGGTTTGGCACCCTCCACACCACCACTCGCCGCCGGATGAGCAGCCGCACCCGCGAGGCCATCGAGTGCTACATCTTCATCCTTCCTGCCCTGCTCGGTCTGCTCTTCTTCTACATCGGCCCCATGATCGCGTCGCTCTACTACAGCTTCACCGATTACAATCTGCTCTCACCCGCCGAGTGGGTCGGCCTCGAGAACTATCGCGACCTGCTGGGTGACGAGCTGTTCTGGAAGTCGCTCCGGGTCACCGCGATCTACTCCGGTGTCAGCGTGCCGCTGGTGCTGTTGCTGGCGCTCGGCATGGCCCTCCTCCTCAACCAGCGCCTGCGCGGCATGGTCTTCTTCCGCACCGTCTATTACCTGCCCACCGTGATGTCCGGCGTCGCCATCGCCACCCTCTGGAAGTGGATCTTCAACGCCGACTACGGCGTGCTCAACCTGCTCCTGGAGAAAATCGGTATCCGTGGCCCGATGTGGCTCACCGACGAGCGCTGGGCGATCTGGGCGCTCATCATGACCAGCCTCTGGACCGCTGGCGGCTCCATGCTGATCTTCCTCGCTGGTCTGCAAAGCATCCCCAACGATCTCTATGAGGCGGCCAGCATCGACGGCGCGGGCCGCTGGAGCAAGTTCCGCAACATCACCCTCCCGCTGATCTCCCACGTCACCTTCTTCAACCTCGTCCTCGGCATCATCGGTGCCCTGCAGGTCTTTACCGAAGCCTATGTCCTCACCCGCGGCGGTCCCAACAACTCCACCCTCCTCCTCTCGGTCTATCTCTATCGCAACGCCTTCGAGTACCTGAAAATGGGCTACGCCTCGGCCATCGCCTGGGCCATGTTCGCCATCGTGATGGTGCTCACCCTGCTCGTATTCCGCTCTGCCCCCATGTGGGTGCACTACCAGGAAGCCAGGGAGGGTTCCGCATGAGTGCCCAATTGCCGATGGAAGTCGAAATCGCCGCCCAGGTCGAAATTCCCGCCGGGTCCCGGCGCCGCCGGTTCGGGCCGCGCTCCGCTGCCGACTGGTTCTCCTACGCCGTGCTTGTCTTTGGCGGCATCGTGATCATGATCCCCTTCTTCTGGATGATCACCACCGCCCTCAAGGCCCAGGGCAATCTCTACCTCTATCCACCCCAGTGGATTCCCAACCCGGTCATGTGGAGCAACTTCCGCGAGGTCTGGGAAGAGGTCCCTTTCGCCACCTTCACGAAGAACACCGCCATCATCGTCGCGCTGGTGATGATCGGCACCCTTCTCTCCTGCTCGTTCAGCGCCTACGGTTTCGCGCGCCTGCGTGCTCCCGGCCGCGATGTCATCTTCATCGCCATTCTCGCCACCATGATGCTGCCGGGTGCCGTCACCCTCGTTCCCCTCTACATCCTGTTCAACGAGCTCGGCTGGATCAACTCCATCCTCCCGTTGGTGGTGCCGTCGTTCTTCGGGGCGCCGTTCTACATCTTCCTGCTTCGCCAGTTCTATCTCTCGATTCCGAAAGACATCGAGGAGTCCGGCCGCATGGACGGTGCCAGTGCCTTCCGCATCTGGTGGGACCTCATGCTCCCCCTCACCAAGCCGGCCCTCGCCACCGTTGCCGTCTTTACCTTCTTCGCCACCTACAACGACTTCTGGGGACCGCTGATCTACCTCAACGACGAATCCAAGCAGACGATCGCGGTCGGTCTCTCCTATTTCACTGGCTCGAAGAACGTTGGTCCGCAGATGCATCTACTGATGGCCATGACCCTCATGGCCACCATCCCGACCCTCGTGATGTTCATCTTCGCCCAACGCTACTTCGTGCAGAGCATCGTCACCTCGGGCATCAAGGGGTGATCCCGTCCAGATGTACTCGCAGCATGTCTATCGATCGCCGCATTCCAGTGGAGGTGGAATAGCCGACGACTGATGGCCGGGCAAGAGGCAGGGTCCACAACTCTTTTTCGCATTCACCTTTCGGAGTCATCACCATGGTTCATTTCGAACTCCCATTGACCCGTCGCAAACTCGTTCAGGCCACCGGGGCCGCCGCTGGCGCCGCCGTCCTGGCAACCGGGGCCGCCCAGGCCGCTCCCGGCCACCGCGGATCGTCCCGCCTCGCCACCGCCCAGGACGCCACCACCGTGCGCGCCCTCATGTGGAGCAATGGCCCCATCATCGATGGCCACTTCGAGGACCGCATGAACGCCTTCAACGAGGCGCACGCCGGGGAAATCGAAGTCGATCTCCAGTTCCTGCCGTGGGACCAGTACTGGCAGAAGCTCCAGCTCGCCTATGCCTCCGGTGATCCCTACGACATCTACTTCTGGGACGTTCAGGCCTACGGCCACTTCAAGAACGGGCTGATCAAGAATCTCCAGCCGCTCATCGACGAAACGGGCGCCCTCGATCCGGAACGCTATCCAACCGACAAGTTCGATGTCTGGCGGCTCGATGGCGAGAACATGTATGCAATGCCGGAAAACTTCCAGACCTTCGCCCTCTACTACAACAAGGCCCTGTTCGACGCCGAAGGCCTCGAATATCCCAACGACACCTGGACCTACGACGACTTCGTTGCCGCCGCCGAGGCCCTGACCAAGCGCGATGGTGACCGCGTCACCCAGTGGGGGTGCAACACCGGCAACCTCTCGGTCTGGTGGGGCCTCCAGACCCTCTCGTGGGCCGCTGGCGACGCTTTCTTCGACCAGCAGCTCGAACCGACGAAGTTCCAGTTCGCCAACGATGCCAACGTCGAAGCGCTCGACTTCGTCCGCGCCCTCGTCAACGACCACAAGGTCGCCCCCAGCCCCAGCGTTGCCTCCAACTCCCCCGACACCACCGGCTTCCAGTCGGGCATGGTCGGCATGGTGCTCGAAGGCTCGTGGAGCATCTCCGGTTTCGCCGAACTGCCCTTCGAATGGGGCCTTACCACCTCGCCACTCTGGAAGGACAACCGTGTCGTCCCCTACTGGCTCGGTGGCTGGGTGATCGCCGAGGAGTCCGATGCCGCCGAAGCCGCGTTCGAGTGGGCCCGCTGGTCGGCCGACGAATACCAGATGACGATGGCTGGCGAGCATGACTGGATTCCAATCCTGAACGAGGCCCGCGATTCCGATGTCGCCACCGAAGGGATGCCCGACGGCTACCGGGAAGTGATCGATGCGCTCTCCGAAGCCCGCATCGGCGACGTCTACTCCGAAAACACCCAGCAGATCTGGGTCGAGGTCTTCGAGCCCGGCCTCACCAGCCTGCTCCAGGACAATCGTGACGCCGCCGAAGTCGCCGCCGAGATGGACGAAAAGGCCAACGAGCTGCTGGCCGGCTAGCCTGCCAGTCTCGTGAAGGGGCGAAGGTGGTGGACCATGTCGTGGTTCACCACCCTCGCCCCAAGGCATCACGTTCAGGAGAAGCTACCCGTCGTCTCCTCCTGAACGTGACCCCTGGGCTGCGGCAGGTCTCACGAACGTGATCCAGCTCCTCGCTCGAATGTACGGACGGGAAATCCTGGCGCAGGTGGCGGGATTTGGGCTGCTCGATGCGTTCGATAGGTACGAGTCGCCAACCGTCCGTTGCTCCCGACATCCTGCCCGCGGCTCTCCAGCATCTCTCCGCACGAAATCGCAGAAATTCGCACAAAATACGGCTAGAAATGCCCATGGAATCAACGATCTGGGAATTAGTGAATTAATGAATTACTGCGGAACATCTTTTTCCCCGGCCACACATCGTCTATCCGCTCGACACAGGACGCCACATGCCCGCCGCTACGTTCTCCCTGGCTGAAGCCGGCCACATCCTCCGGCTCGACCATCCCCAGTTCACCGCCGAGTGGACCATTCGCGACACTGGCCGCATCGACTTCACCAGGCTGGCGGCGCTGAACAGCGACACGGGGTGGATCGCTCCGGAACCGCACGAACCCATTGCCCTGGTCGGCGTGGCGGGTCATGGCAACCGCTTCCACATCTTCGACGAGCATCGTGAAGTCTGGGCCGGAACGATCGGTGAGTTCACCCTCAACC
This sequence comes from Chloroflexota bacterium, assembly GCA_023415845.1. Classification (GTDB taxonomy): domain Bacteria; phylum Chloroflexota; class Chloroflexia; order Thermomicrobiales; family UBA6265; genus JACCYX01. Next base: position 7,753 of record JAEZJB010000112.1, read on the forward strand.
TGCCAGGCACCCGCGGCTCCATCCGTGCGGAAGTCACCATCGATCTCTCACAACCGCCGGGGCCGCCCCTTCCCCCCGCTGGTGGTGAGCGTCCAGCCTTTCCGTCCCCTCCCCCACCCCTCCACCTGACCTGGACGGTCGAAGCCCATCCGGACCACGCCGTGATCCGCCAGTGGTTCTCGCTTGCCAATCACGGTGATGACGACCTCACCATCACCCGACTGCCGCTCCTGCTCGCCCAGCTCAGGGGTTCGGCAGCTGGCTTCACCGCCCACAGCGGATTGCAGCGCAAGCACCGCTTCCGCAAGGAGGAAGGAGCCGACTGGTTCACCTGGCAGGAGTTGGTTCTCAAACCTGGGGTCGTTGGATCGATTGAATCTGGCCACCGGCGCGGTGCCTCCTGGCTCGGATTGACCACTGAGGAAGCCCCTGGCCTCTTCGTCGGCTGGGAGTCGACGGCCGCGACCCGCTGCGATTACGGCGATCTCCATGGTTCCGGTGCCTGCAGCATCGACGTCTGGATCGAACCCGACTACCGCCTGGCACCCGGCGCCACGCTGACCAGCCCCGCCGCATTCCTCGGCATCACCTCGCATCGCACCACCAACCCGGTCGCCGCCCTCGACGAGCTTGGCTACCGCACCCAGCGCTTCGTCGAAGACGTGATCGCCCGCCCGGTCCCCGACGACCGCTTTCCCTATGTCGCCTTCAATTCCTGGGGCTACGGCGACCAGATCGACGACGCCTCGATGCGCAGGTGTTTCGCCCGCTGCCAGGAGTTGGGCATCGAGCTCTTCGTCGTCGACTTCGGTTGGGAAGATCCCGACTGGCACCCCCGGCAGGACCTCTTTCCCCATGGCCTCGCCCCCCTTGCCGCCGCCGCGCACGAAGCCGGCATGAAGTTCGGTGTCCACCTCAGCTTCGGCAATGTCTCGTCCCTCTCTGAGATGTATCGTGAGCATCCGGAATGGACCAACGGGCTCGGCCAGTGGGCCTACCTGACCGAAGGCACCGTCTACCGTCTGGTCCTTGGTAATCCCGCCGTCCGCGAATGGCTGATCGACAAGCTCGTCTCGATCGTCGACGAAACGCAGATCGACTACTTCCTCACCGACCACTTCCTGACCGGGCCAGTCAACCCCGAGGTCCAGGAGGTCCGCGCCACCGACGACTATCTGACCTGGGCCGAGGGGTACGACCTCATCATCCAGGGCCTGCTCGAACGCCGCCCTCACGTAATGGTGGAGCATTGCGATAACGGCCTGGCGTTCTCGACCTTCGGCATGGTGGCCAACCATGTCACCGCCATTGGCCCCGACGCCGTCGGCTCGCACTACGAGCGGATCGGCACCTGGCGACTCTCCCACGTGCTCCCGCCCCGCTACCTCGACCACTATGTCTGCGAGCGGCTGGCTCCCCAGATCTCGTTCAACGCGCCATTCGGTGACTACGAATACCGCAGCCAGATCTTCGGTGGCCCGATGATCCTGATGACCGACATCCTCGGCATCGAATCAGGGGACAGCGACTGGCAGGCCCTCACCCGCACCATCGACCTCTTCAAGCGCATTCGCCACAAGGTCGCACGCGGCAAGGTGCTCCATCTCCTCGAACCGCAACCCTACGAGCGCGTCGGCGATGGCTGGGACGGCTGGGATGCCATCGGCTCCTATGACGAAATCACCGACAGTGCGGTGGTTCTGGCCTTCCGTCTCGGCGGCAACCTTGGCGAGCACATCATTCCGCTTCACGGCCTGCAGCCGGAAACCACCTACCGCGTGACGTTCGAGGATCGTCCCGATGTCCTGGAGAGGACGGGCGCCGAACTGATGGCCAGCGGCCTCTCACTCTCGCTCCCCGGCCCGGGCCAGCCCCGGAATATCGACGGTCTCGGCTTCGTCCGCGCCAGTGAAGTCATCCATCTCGCCCCGGTCCAATCGTAGAGACCGGTTCCAGTTCACTCATCCCAGGAAGGACATCCCCCACGTGACTATCGACCAGACACCGGAGCCCACCGGCCACCACCGGATCGACACCGGCAATGTCGCGCTCACGCTCAACGCCACTCCGGGCCAGCCGCTCTCCGGCGTCTCGCTCTCCCTCGCCTCAGGTTCCTCCTGGCGGCTTGCCGCCGCACCCCCGTTCCGCCTGGAACTCGACGGAGCGGATGTCAGCGCCTCGCTTCGCGTCCGCGATGCCCAAACCTTCGAGTCGGCTGGTGTCCATGGCCTTCAGGTGACCCTCACGAATGACCGGGGCCTGATCGTCGAAGCTGCCTACCAGGGACACCCGGGCCAGGGCATGATCGAGGCGCACCTGCGGGTGTCCAGCGACCACGCCGCCAACATCACCCGCATCGAACCCTTCCGTCTCGGCCTGGCAAAACCCACCTTCACCCACCTGCAAACCGTCTCGGGCGTGCAGCAGCAGGGTGGCTGGCGCCCGATGGAGGGCATGTACCGCTCGTTCCGCCAGGAATCCTTTCCGCTTGCGGCTGACACCGAGGTCGTCACCGCCTCGGGCGAACGGTCCACCTGGTGGGAAACGCCCTGGGGCGCCCTCACCGGCGACACCATCGATGGCGGCGTCATGCTCGCCCTCGAATACGGCGCCCAGTGGGAACTGACGGCCACCGATCAGACTCTTGCCATCCGTCCCACCGGCATCGTGCCCGAACTCGTCCCCGGCGAGCCGTGGACCTCGCCTACGACCTGGGTCGGGGCCTGGACCGGCGATCTCGATGATGCCGCCGCCGTCATGCACCGGTTCCTCCGCGACACCGTGCTCCCCGCCACCGAGGACACCTTCCCCTGGGTCCAGTACAACACCTGGTTCTCCTGGTTCTGCGAACTCGACCACGACACCCTCCTCACCGAGGCCGATCGCGCTGCCGAACTCGGCGTCGAAGTCTTCTACGTCGACGCCGGTTGGTGGGTCGGCAACCCGCAACGGCGCGACCGCTTCTCCAGCGGCCTGGGTAACTGGCGTGAGAACCGCGACAAGTTCCCCCACGGCCTGCGCGCCTTCGCCGACGCCATCCGCGCCCGCGGCATGCACTTCGGCCTCTGGGTCGAACCCGAGCGAGTCGACATCCGCACCGAAACCACCGGCACATGGCAGGCCGACTGGATTGCTCACAAGGCTGACGGCACCTATGTGCGCTGCCCCTGGCCATCCGACACCGACACCGCCTGGCTCTGCTTTGGTGACCCCCGGGCCCAGGACTGGGCGACGGAATGGATCAGTGAACTCGTCGCCGACCTCGGTATCCGCTGGCTGAAGTGGGATTCCAACTACTGGGACGTCTGCCACAGCCCCGATCACGGCCATGGCACCACCGACGGAGAGGCCGCCCAGGTCGCCGGGGTCCAGCTCGTGATGAGCCGCCTGCGCGAACGTTTCCCAGATCTCATCATCGAGAACTGCGCCGGCGGCGCCACCCGCATGGACTTCGCCCTCGCCCGCCAAACCCCGGCGGCCTGGCTCAACGACGCCTCCGAACCGGCCCATCGCTCCCGTTTCCACAATTACGGAGCGTCATACATCTTCCCGCCCGAAATGCTCAACGCCTGGGTGACCGAATCGGAATACGAAAACGTCAACCACCAGGACCTGCCCGACGATGTCTGGCGCATGACGATTCGCTCTCGGATGCTCGGGGCCATGGGCTTCTCCTGCCGCCTGACGACCTGGAGCGACCGCACCATCGAAATCGCGCGCGAGGAGGTCGCCCGCTACCAGCAGGAATGGCGTCCCCTGATGAAGGGCGGGGCCTTCCGCCATCTGCTCCCCCAACCGGAGATCCCCTCGCACGATCTCCCCACGCCGAACGTCTGGGAGGCCTACCAGGTCACGGCAGCCGATGGATCGGCCCATGCCATCCTTGCTTTCCGAAACGTCTCCCCCTCCGCCACCCAGCTCGTCCACCCCGGCGGGATCGAAGTCGGAACGACCTATGAAATCATTCCGGAACGTGGCGTGCCCGAACTCCGCACCGGCGCCGAACTGCTTGCCTCCGGCCTCACCCTCACCGCTCCCCTCCTCGCTTCCGAGTGGGTAAGCATTCGCCGGGTCTCCTGATGGCGGTCACGTTCAGCGATGCCTGGACCTTCCACGGGCTCCAGGCGCTCATCCTTGAAAACGAATATCTCCGTGTCACCATCCTGCCCGCACTCGGCGGCAAGATCTGGTCCATCATCTCCAAACCGCACGACCGCGAGATGCTCTGGCACCATCCGCGCATGACGCCCCGCCAGGCACCGTTCGGGGCCACCTACGACAACTGGTTCTCTGGTGGATGGGACGATATCTTCCCCAACGACTTCCCGGTCGAGATCGACGGCGAACTCTGGCCCGACCACGGAGAAATCTGGTCTCTCCCGACCCACTGGTGGATCGAGTCGAGCACCGCCCACGAGGTTGTGCTCGGTTTCGAGCACCGCGGTATCGTCATCCCCACCCGCTTCCGCCGATACGTCCGGCTGCGCACGGGCGAGCCCTCCCTGCACCTCGACTACCGGATCGCCAATGAAGGGCGGGCTCCCCTCGATCTGCACTGGAAGTCGCACCCCGCCCTCCCGCTTGCCGACGGCGCCCGGCTCCACCTTCCCATCCGCACCGTCATCGACGAACCGGGCTTCGGCGAGATCTTCGCCGAAGCCGTCTTCCCCTGGCCGCACGCCACGCGGGAGGACGGCTCATCCCTCGACCTGCGCCAGCTTCCGTCCCAAGGCAGCGGCGCGGTGCAGTTCTGGTACGGCACCGAACTCACTGCCGGCTGGGCGGCCATCGACTATCCGCAGGCGGAACTGGG
>JAEZJB010000147.1 GCA_023415845.1 Chloroflexota bacterium
AGCGCCAGGATGGTCAGCGGAATACTGACGACGTAGAAGATGGAACTGATGATATTGGTGAGCTGCACGCTCGATCCCTGGAAAACCATCAGATAGAGGCCGATCAGCACGCCGGGCGCGGCGGCGACCAGGAACAGCGTGATCCCGGCAACCAGCACCCGCCACCACCGGCCCTTCACGGCCGCCGAACTCACCTGCAGTGCCTGCCACGGACCGGCGCGGTCCATCATCGCCGCCTGAGGCGCGAAAACCCAGCGCACGACGAGCCAGATGGCGACCGGCACAAGCACGACCGAAAGGCCCAGCACCCCGACGATGACGACGAGGATCACGACCGACTTGAGCATGTCGGGCAGACGACGAAGCATCGAGCGGAACGCTCCGGTGAGGGTGATATTGCGCCCGCGTTCCATTTCATCGTAGACCTCGATGACCATGGGGCCAACGACGAGCAGGCTGGCAAGATGCTGAAGGACGAGCGCGATGATGGCCAGCACGTAGTAACTGGCGGGGGTTTTGCCGACGAGGGTGATCAGGTCCTTACCGGGTGGATAGTTGCTGAAGAGATACTGGAAACCATTGAAGGCGATACCGATTGGGACCAGAGCCAACCCGATGAGGATGAAGAGACGCCAGCGGCGCCGATAGATGGCGAGAGCCTGGCGGACAATGGGCCAAACGTAGCGGAACGCCCCGACGATGAGCGTCACCAACAGCACCGCAACCGTGACCAGGATGGCTGGCCGGTCGCCGAGCAGGCGATAGAGGTTGGACCCGAAGGCAGAAAGCGAACAGAAGGCATCGGCAGGCGCCGGACCGAAGGTATCGACGATCGGAACCTCGATGCTGCTCTCGCGCAATTCCGACTGCCAGAGGAACGGTCCCTGCCAGGATCGCTTGGTGGCGGGGCCGGTGGGTCCGTTGTACTCGCCGCCCTGGCGCTCGCCCCAGCGACCGGTGAAGTTCAGCCAGGCGAACTCACTGGCGGGGTCGGATTCACGATTGGGCAGGAGCACGACATTGAGGGGGACGAGGGTTGAATCGCGGGTGGTGACGTCACAGCCGAACCCGGTCCCGTTCTCGCCCCAGCCGAGGTAGACCGCCTGACCGAACTGGGTCGCGTGAGAGCCCGCGGCAGCATAGACGACAGGGTGATCGCCATCCTTCTGGAGTTTCGGGTCATCCCAGGCGGCCAATTCGCCACCGCCATGTTGGGCGGCCGCGACTTCGACCGGTGTTGCCTGCAGGGCCTCCTCGATGGTGCCAACATCGAAGAGGACCTGGATCATTTCCCAGTCGCTCTCATGCGTGTTATTGAAGTTGTTGAAGACATAGAAGAACCAGTACTGAATGGCGAGCTGGTTCTTTCCGTCAGCCACGATATGGGCGTAGGTGCTGGGCTCGTAGCCATCATTGTTGGCATCGAACCACTTCTCGTACGCACAGCCGGGACGACGCGGATTCCCGGGGAGATCGAGGTAGTAGCTTTCGCCCCTGGCGAAGAGATCCTCCGCGGTCGGACCGACAATGACGACCTCATCGGTACTCGAACTGCTGCCAGTGGCTCGCTTGAGTTGAACGGTGTCATTGCCAAGCACAACATCGACAGAGACCGGATAGAACGGCTCGCCGTTGTCGTCACAGGCCTCTTCCTGATCCTTGAGTCCAATGATCGGCGCGTAGCGTTCGACCAGTTGCCAAGCCGGATCGGAGTCCGGGGACAGGGACTCCCCGGTGGTGGCCGCTGGGCTGCTCTCCGGTGTGGCAGACCCGGGCGTTGCGTCCTGGGTGGCGGCTGGCGCCGCGCCCGCAATCACCATGGCGACCAGCGCCAGAAGTAGAATGATCGACCTGCTCACCACGAACCCGACTCCCGCCCTGACATGACCTGCTCCACCTGATGTCCCCGCCAACGATGCCGACACCACGCCCGCACAACAATCGGATCGTTCCCAGCAACCAACGCTCTATCACCACAGGCAATGTCCGACACGCGGAGCGTGTGAACGCGGGCCGGTGGTATCGCATGCCACGAGACCGGCATTGTCCAACCCTGGATCCCCTGCGGGCGCCGGGACCTCACCGTGCCCAAATGCCAAGAAGCCCTTGTGGCTGGTAGGCTACCGGGAGATGCCGCGAGTCGCAAGGAGAATGCCCGATGTGCCATGACCACTGTCCTCACCCAGTTTCAGGCGGAGACTCCCTGACCGAACTCGATCTCAAGATCCCCCTTGAGGAAGGCTCGATTCCAGCCGTGTTCGTGACATCGGACAAGGTTCCCGCACCGGCGGTGTTGCTGTTGCACGACGTGAATGGCGTGAACGACTTTTACCGCGACGTGGCGCGCCGACTGGCAATGGCCGGTTACACGACCCTGCTGCCTGACCTGTTTCACCGGCACCCGCCGCTGGACACCACCAGTCGCGAGGCGGTCATGGCACGGATGCAGGCCACCGAACAGGCCGGGTTGCTGGACGACATCGAATCGTCACTCGTGTGGCTCAAGGACCGAGCAGAAACAGGCGGCAAGTTCGCCGTGATGGGGTTCTGCATGGGTGGCACCCTGGCGTTGCTGTCAGCGGCGCGGTACCCAACGACCGACGGGACGATTGCCTACTACGGGTTTCCGAATCGTGACCGCACGCCGATCGCCCCGATCGTGCCACTCGACGACAGCGAAGTGGCGGGCCTGCAGTCCCCAATCCTGGCTTTCTGGGGCACCGCAGACGCGGGGGTAGGCATGGACAACGTAGATGCCTACGATGCGAAGCTCACCCAGTATCACAAGGACCATGAATTCGTACGGTATGACGGCCTTCCGCATGGATTCCTGACCTTCGACGAGTCGTCCCCCAATTATTCGGCGGCGGCCGATTCGTGGGCCCGCACGCTCTCGTTCCTGGGCGAGCGGCTGGGCACCGCATGAAGGAACACCAGGACCTGGCAGCCTTTTTCATGCGCGTGCAGGGCCTGAAACGCGTCAAGCGGCGAGGCTGGATCGACCGCGGCGTTGCGCTGCCCGAAGTTGAATCGGTAGCCGATCACAGCTGGGCAACGGCGTTGGTCGCCTGGATGTGCGCCCTTGACGTGCCCGACCTTGATGCAGACCGCGTATTGCAACTGGCGATGGTGCACGACCTGGCCGAGGTCATTGTGGGTGACGAGCCGCCTTACGCTGCCGAGGACCTGCCCGACCCAGCCGACCGCGAGGCGCTCCGGGCATTTTTCAGCCGACGGCACGTGCGACCGGAGGAAAAGAAGGCGGCGAAACAGCTTGCGGAGAACGCCGCGTTCGAGGACATGGTGGCCGACCTCTCAACCGGGCTACGGGAGGCCCTGCTGTCACTGTGGCACGAGTACGAACGCCAGGAGACACCGGAAGCGCGCTTCGTGAAGCAGGCGGATACGCT
>JAEZJB010000175.1 GCA_023415845.1 Chloroflexota bacterium
CTGCCAGAGATCAATCTGGTAGCGAAACCAGACCGGTCCTCCTCAACGGACTATTGCGTGCGAGGTTCCCAACCACGCTCCGCCCGCGACCAACCGCCGCTGAAGTGCCGCGACAGAGATCTCCCGAGGCTGGCCGCCATCATGGACAGCAAGCGCAGCAGCGGTACCAGCCGCCTCACCCATGGCAAAACACGGCGGCATCACCCGAGTGGCGCCCATCGCGATGTGAGTCGCCGAGATGCTCCTTCCCGCAACCAGAACGCCATCCAACTCCGCCGGGACGAGGCATCGATACGGGATCTGGTACTCGTTGGCGGTCTGCCAGGTGCCATCAGTGCCGCCACCATCACCGGTTGGGCTGTGGACATCAACCGGGTACCCACAGAGCGCAATCACATCCTCGAAGGATCTGCCGGTGGCCAGGTCATCCTCGGTCAGGACGTATTCTCCGACGATGCGCCGCGTTTCCCGCACCCCGACCGTAGCAGCGGTATCCAGTAGCTCGGCATGCTCGAACCCAGGAAGCCGGGTGCGGAAGAACCTCATCAAGGCATCGACCTGTTCGCGGCCCTCAAGCTCGCCGCGGGTGAGATCGCGGACGTTGGTGCCGTCCAGATGATGGAGGCGGGTGGTGTTGATCCGCCAGACTCCCTGCTCCAGGGTTCGATAGAGCCCAACTCCCTTGCGAGGAATCGGGAACTCGCCAGCGTCCCGGGCCCGCTGAACCAGACTGGCAAACGGGCGGTAGTCTTCCGGGTGGCTCGCGACGTAGTCCTCCACGACACGGTCATCGACATTGCGAACCCGGAAGAAGAGCGTCATTGGCTGGAGCAACCCATCTTCCGGGCGGCCAATTTCGTAGCGACCACCAGCCATGGCGACCACGTCTGCATCGGCAGTGCAGTCCACGACAACCTGGGCAGAGATCGCCTCCAGGCCCGACTTACTGGCTGTGACCACTCCAGTGACGCGGCCCTCCTCGGTGAGAGCATCGACGACCATGGTGTGGAACTGGAGCATGACGCCGGCCTCGATGAGGAGACGGGTGGCTACGCGCTTGACGGCTTCGGGTTCGAACGGCGTCACCTTGTCGTGGCCGAAGACGATGAAGCCGCAGTAGGGGCTGCCGGCGGGAATGCCAGACGGATGGAGAGCGCCGCCCTCCCGTTCCATTTCACAGACGAGTTCCTCGAAGATTCCTCGGATCAGCATCTCTTCGCCGTCGAGACTGTAGGAGGTCATGCAGGGACCGACGAGACCGGCAGTGAGGTTGCCACCAATGTAGCCATTCTTCTCGATCAACATGGTCCGGGCACCATTGCGGGCGGAAGCGATCGCTGCGGCGATGCCGGCCGGACCGCCCCCTGCGACGAGGACTTCGGGCTCGGCGATGACTGGCACCTGCTTGTGGAACGGAATGGTGGTCATGATGCCTGTGCTCTCCCTGGGTTGAGGTTGAATAGACGTCAGACATTGTGCCTGGGTGGAGGTCTGCAGATGGTCGCAGGTTCCGGGTGAGTGGTCCAGAGACGAGACACTTCGGACGAGTGGCCGGATACGCGAGGCCATGCGATTGACAGTCATCACGGCACCTTTCAGAATGACCCCGCATCGAGCACCAACCCGATGCCTGCTGACCGATCGCTGACCGGCGATCGTCGACGCTTGCTCTCCGGGCGCCTCGTGGTTCAGGACGCGCCCGGAGAACGACAACGAGCGCGGCCCGGCCGTGCCTGGAAGGCTCACATGCGCGCCTACATCCTTTCGATTGGATCCGAGCTGATTCTCGGGCAACTCACCGATACCAACGCGACCTACCTAGCCCAGGAACTGGCCGGCGCCGGGATTGACCTGATCCACGTCACACACGTGGGCGACAATCTCGAACAGCTTTCGAACGCGATCAGCCACGCGATGACCCTGGCCGATGTCGTGATCTGCTCGGGCGGGATTGGGCCGACCGACGACGACATGACGCGCGAGGCGATCGCGGCGGTGCTGGTCGAGACGCCCCGGATCGATCCGGACCTGTTCCGTGACCTGCAGGCGTTCTTCACTGGACGGGGCCAGGCGATGCCGGAACGAAACGCCAAACAGGCGTGGGTGATTCCTTCGGCCGAGGTATTGCCGAACCCGGTAGGTACGGCGCCGGGCTGGTTCGTAACGGCCGGTGAAGACGATCCCCGCTACATCGTGACGATGCCAGGTGTGCCCCGGGAGATGTTCCGGATGTGGCAGGAGCAGGTGCTGCCACGCTTGCAGGCGCTGGCCGGGCAGCAGGTAATCGATTCGACGATCATCAAGACGATCGGGATTGGCGAATCGGCGGCGGAGCAAGTGCTGCACGACCTGGTGGTGGCTGCCGATCCGGTGGTAGCGACCTACGCCAAGGATGATGGCGTTCACGTGCGGGTGACCGCGGTGGGCAACGATCCGGACGAAACGCGGGCACGCCGGGACCGTGGGGCCGTGGCGGTGCGATCATTACTCTCCTCCTACATCTGGGGGGCCGATGACGACACCCTGGCGACGGTGATTGCCGACAAACTCGACGCGAAGGGCGCGAAGCTCGGGATCATCGAGGTCGGAACCGGAGGCGGTCTGACGGCGCTGTTCGCGCAGGACACTCGAGCGGCCGCGTCGGTGGCGGAGGCGAAGGTGCTTCCCTACGAGCCCGACCAGCCGGACGAGGTGTCGGCGGCCAAGGCGCTGGAACTAGCGGCCGAGGCGCGCGATCTCGATGGCGCGACGGTCGGCGTGGGGAT
>JAEZJB010000236.1 GCA_023415845.1 Chloroflexota bacterium
TGGGAGCGGTTGATGCTGGAGGGGTTCCAGGCCGGACTCTCCTGGATCACCATCCTGCGCAAGCGGGAGAACTTTGCCCGCGCCTTCGACGGCTGGGATCCGGAGATCATCGCGAATTATGGCGACGAGGACATCGCCCGCCTGTTGGCCGATCCGGGCATCATCCGCAACCGGCTCAAGGTCAACGGAGCCGTGAAGAACGCTCGGGCCTACCTCGCCATGCGGGACACCGGGGAATCATTCTCCGACTACCTCTGGAGTTTCGTCGGCGGATCACCGATCGTGAACTCCCCTGAGAAGCTGGGTGACGTGCCGGCCCTGACTCCGGAAGCGACCGCGATGTCGAAGGACCTCAAGAAGCGAGGCTTCACCTTCGTCGGGCCGACGATCTGCTACGCCTTCATGCAGAGTGCGGGGCTGGTCGATGACCACGTGGTTGGCTGCCCGAGCAAGCCCCGCCCTGCGTAGAAGGTGGTTTCCTGGACTGACTCAGCTCCCGGCGGCGGGCAGGCAGATGCGGCTGAGCACCCGAACTGCCTCGACCTCCCCGGCGTCATCGAGCAGGAAGACAAGCCGGGAGTTCAGGAATTCACCTTCGGTCACCACAAACTCGTGGTCGGACACGGGAACCAGCGGGCACTCCAGGGGCGCATCGTTTGCCTCACCGTGCCACTTTGTTTTGAGCAGCATCCGGATCGCGCCCTCGCCAGCCCGCTCGATCACCACCCGCATGTGCGATTGCAGGTAGGTTCCCACCAGGCGATCGAGCTGCTCATCGGCAACCGGCACGGCGGCCAGCTCGACCTCTGGCACCCCAAAAGTGTCGCGCAGGAGCGCTTCCTGGACCTCCTCGATCGCGGCATGGCCGTGCGGACCGGTGGTCAGGATCGCCAACGCTTCGTTAGTCTCGGGGATCAGCGTCAGTTGGGCGCGGAATCCGTTGTACCAACCGCCGTGCTCGATGGTCCAGACGCTGCCGCCCTCGAGCTTCTTGCCCCAGCCAATGCCCCAGGCTTCATAGCCATTCACGGTCGCCTGGGTCGCCTGCATCTCCAGCCGCAGGTCGTCCGGCAGGAACACGTCCTGCCCGTCTGCCATGATGCCCAGGTGGTAGGCGCCGAATCGGAGCAGGTCAGGCACCGTCGAAAGCAACCCACCGGCCGGATTCACCGAGCGGGCGGTGCCACCGATATCGCGTGGCTCCGGCGAGCCATCGGCCCCGAACTCGTAGCCGGCCGCCGCGTTCGGCAACACCGGGGGCTGGCCGAAGCCGGTTCGCTCCAGCCCGAGCGGATCGAGCACGTAGGTTCGCATGGCCGTCTCGTAAGTCGTGCCGGCCACACGAGCGGCGACCGCGCCCGCCAGGCCTAGGGCATTGTTGTTGTACGACCACCAGCGGCCGGGCCGGGAGACCTGGTCGAGCCCACCAAAGGTGTTCACGTACTCCTGCAACGCTTCTTCACCGTTGCCATTCTCGAGGAAACCATCCCCTGCAAAGCCGCTGGTGTGGGTCAGCAGGTGGCGCATCGTTACCGTCGCCCGCGCCTCCGGATTGGCCAGCGCCAGTTCGGGCATGATCTCGATCACCGGCTGGTCGAGGTCCAGCTTGCCCGCCTGCACCAGGCGCATCGCGAGCGTGGCGGTAAACACCTTGCTGATCGATCCGATACCGTAGATCGTGTCGGGCAGCACCGGCTCACCGGTTTCCCGCGAACGCACGCCGTAGGTTTCGACGGTGATGTCGCCGTTGCGCAGCACCCCCACCACCATGCCAGGAAGATTCCACCGCTCCATAGCGGTCTCGATCGTTGTCATTTGCGCTCCAGATAAAAACTAGCGGCGAAGCTTGGGATCCGACTGGTCCCGCAAGCCATCGCCCAACAGGTTGAGACTCAGAATCGTGATGACGATGGCAATGCCCGGGAGCGTCGCCATCCACCAGGCGGTGCGCACGAAGTTGCGACCGGTCGCCAGCATCCCGCCCCAGGTGGGAGTTGGTGGCCGCACGCCCACGCCAAGGAAGCTCAGCGAGGCCTCGACCAGGATGCCGGAAGCCACCGTGAGGGGAACGAGCGCCAGCACGATCGGCATCACATTGGGCAGCAGGTAGCGGCCGAGCAGTCGCCAGTTACTGCACCCCGTCGCCCGGGCCGCCTCCACGTATTCGGCGCGGGACAACGACAGGGTTTCACTGCGAACCATCCGGGCGTAGCTGGCCCACCAGACCAGGCCCAGGGCGATCACGATGATGACCAGGCTCGGCCCGAAGACCGCCGACAGGCCCAACGCCAGCAGGATAGAAGGGATGCCGAGGACGGCATCGAAGACGCGACCGAGCACCATGTCGGTGCGCCCGGCGAAGAACCCGGCCAGCAACCCCAGCGGGACCCCGATCGCGACACTCAATGCCGCCGCCACGAACCCCGTGAACAACGACACCCGGCTGCCGTAGATCAACCGGCTGAGCATGTCGCGGCCGAGGTCATCGGTTCCCAGCAGGTGCCCCTCCGCGCCCGGTTTCTGCAGCGTGTTCAGCAGGTCCTGCTTCGCCACGTCGTAGGGAGCCAGCCAGGGCGCCAGCACCGCGATGGCGAGCAGGAGCAGCACCAGCGCGCCACCCACCATGATTTGCCAGTTCCTGGTGAATGAGGATTTACGAAAGAACGACACGAGGATCCACCAGTCGATACGCGAGGTCTGCCAGCAGGTTGCAGATGATGATCATGGAACCAATGATCAGCAATACCGCCTGCGAAACCGGGAAGTCCTTGTTGAGGATGGAGTCGATCAGCAGCTTGCCGAGTCCCGGCACAGCGAAGACGGTTTCCACCACCACCGCCCCTGTGAGCAACGTGCCCAGCTGCAGCCCCAGCACGGACACGATCGGCAACAACGCGTTGCGGAGGGCATGGCGGGTGACCACCACAAACTCGCGCAGCCCCTTGGCCCGGGCCGTGCGCACGTAGTCGGCCCGCAGGTTCTCGACCATGCTCGAGCGAATCAGGCGGGCCACCGCCGCCGATTCAGCCACCCCCAGCGTCACGATGGGCAAGACGAAACTGCGCCAGCCATCGGTCGATCCTGTCGCAGGAAACCAGCCCAGGTTAATTGCAAACAGGATGACCAGCATGATGCCGAGCCAGAAACCGGGAATCGCGAGCCCGAGGCTGGCGATCGACATCGAGAGCGCGTCCCAGAACGTGCCGCGCTTGATGGCGGCCAGCACCCCCAGCGGCACGCCGATCGCGTAGCAGACGACCAGGGCGCCCAGGCTCAGCGCGAGCGTCTGGGGCACTCGCTCGACGACGAGTTCGGCCACCGGGCGCTTGTAAAGCAATGAATCACCGAGATCGCCCTGCACCGTGCGTCCGAGGAACCTGCCGTACTGCATCACCACCGGCTCGTCGATGCCCAACCGTTCCCGCGCCCGGTCGTAGACCTCCTGCGTATAGATTTCGCCGGTGACGAGGAGGGTGGGATCGCCTGGCGCGATCTGCTGGAGCATGAAGATGATCGCGCTGAGAATCAGCAGCGTGGGAATTGCTGCCGCGAGGCGTCTGATTACATAGGCCACTGGTCAGGATCCGTGTCTCGTTATCGCTGCCACGACACAGGCACCGGACACGGGAAGCCCGTGCCCGGTGCGCTGCGAGGCGATTCACTCAGGAAATGTTCCAGTCGGTCGAGAACGACTTGTCGCCAAACTCGTTGAACGAGAACCCGGAGACGTTGGACCGCACGGCAACCAGGTCGGTTTCGAAGACGATCGGCGCCCAGTAGGCCTGACCGATCAGGTACTCATCGACCGCCATGAAGCCGGCGTTGAGCTCGTCCTTGGTGGGAGCGGTGGTTGCGGTCGCCAGCATCTCGTCCAGCACCGGATCGTTGATCTTCGACCGGTTGTTGGCGGCATCGGACGGGAAGAAGAAGTTGAGCACGTCCGGGCTGCCGTAGCCCCAGCGTCCCATGTAGAGATCGAAGTCGCCCGACTTGGCCGTTTCCAGCGTGGCGGTGCCGGTGTTCATCTCGACTTCGAGCTTGATGCCGATCGCCTCGAGGTTGGCCTGCACCACCTGGACCGTGGCGACGTATTCCGGGGAGTTGGCGACGATCAGCTTGAGCGAGAGGGCGACGCCATCCTTCTCGCGAACGCCGTCGACTTCCACCCAGCCGGCATCTTCAAGGGTCTGGCGGGCGGTTTCCTCGTTGTAGACGTAGCCGATCTCTTTGGCGTCCGGATAGTGGGCGGCGAAGTGAGGCGGCAGGTAGCCATAGGCCGGCGTTCCGGCGATACCCTTGAACACCGCCGCCGCGATGCCTTCCTTGTCGATGGCGTAGTTGATCGCCTGGCGTACCGCGATGTCCTGGAACGGCTCGCGGGTCATGTTCATCGACATGTACATCAGGTCGCCACCGTAGCGCGGCGGGGTCTGGAAGGTGTACTGCGAATCGGCGCTCAGGCGCTCGTAGTCCTGCACCGAGGTTCCGTAGAGAATGTCGATCTGGCCGGCTTCCAGCGTGGCGATCGCGGTGGCAGCTTCCGGCAGCACGCGGGCTTCGATCGTCTCCACGAGGGCCGGTCCGGCATTTTCGGCGACATCGGCCGGGGCCCAGGCGTATTCGTCGTATCGCTTGAGCACCATGGTGTCGTTTGGCACCCAGGATTCGAGCTTGTACGGGCCACTGCCGACCACCACCGACACACCGAAGTCCTCACCGGCTTCCTCGTAGGCGGTCGGGGAGATCAGGCCGGCGAACGACCCGGCGATGGTGTCCATGAACCCGGCGAAGGGGCCGGAGAACTGGAAGGTGACCACATGCTCGTCATCGACCGTGATGTCGGTGATCGGTGCGTAGGACGACGAGAAGCCGTGCTCACCCTCGGGATCGCGGGCCTTGTCGAAGAACCACTTGACGGCCTCGGCATTGAGCGGGGTTCCGTCGTGGAAGGTGATGCCTTCACGGATAGTGAAGGTGATGGACGTACCATCCTCGGCTTCCACCCAGGATTCGGCGACCCACGGTGCCCACGAGCCATCGTCGGCCCGGATGATCAGGTTCTCGAAGATGAGGGTGGAGCCGAATGGCGTGGTGCCGCTGCGGAGGTGGTCAAAGAGCGCGGTGTCGTAATTCACGCCAATCCCAAGGCGGGACCCATCCTGCGCCATCGCTCCGCTCAGCCGCAACTGGCTTCCCACGAGACCGGCCGCCGCTGCCATCGCCAGCAGCTTTCGCCGGGATGCCCTGGTTTGAATCACGTTGCCAAACATCGATTCCTGAGTTCCGCGCACCGGTATGTTCCCCTCGAATGACACAGAAAAGGCTGCACCCCGCAGCCAGAGGCGATCTTCCGCAGAAGCGCGCAGGTGCGTCAAGACCGGGAATGCTGCACAAACTCCCAACGCGTTCCAGTGGCCAAATCGGACGCGGTGTGGTTGGGTTTCCCGCCCAACCACACCGCGCTGTCATCGTCGTCTCGGCAAAGGTGAAACTACCGCTATTGCACGAACCCTGCGGCAAACTCGGCCGACGGCTCGATGGTGGTGATGATGTCGATCAGCACGCCATTGGGGTCGGCCGTGATGAAGTGCCGCTGGCCGAACTCCTCGCTGCGCAGGTCCTGCACGATCGGCAGTCCCTCACCGA
>JAEZJB010000297.1 GCA_023415845.1 Chloroflexota bacterium
GCACGTGGCCGGTCGTGTTGCGGCCGGTGCTGGACGAGTTGCTGGCGGATCGGCCCGCCGATGACATCGACCTGCTGGAACTGTCGAGCATCGTCACCGCGCTGGAGCGCCTGCCGAGCCCGGACGACCGGGACCTGCCGGACGACGCCATCGAGCTGCGGTATCGGGAATACCTCGTCTGCCGATACCGGCTGGCCACGCTGGTGGAACGGGTGCCGGAGATCGGTGCGTCCATCGACGCAGCGGTGGAGCGCCTGAACGGCACGCCGGGCGACAGCAGGTCGTTCGACCTGCTCGATGACCTGCTCAACCGGCAGGCATTCCGGCTTGCCTTCTGGCGGGTCGCGGCGGAAGAGATCAACTACCGCCGGTTTTTCGCCATCAACACGCTGGCGGCGATTCGGCAGGAAGAGGCTGATGTCTTCAACGCCACCCATCGGCTGCTGCTGGACCTGATTGCCGACGGGGCGGTGGATGGCGTGCGGATCGACCACCCGGATGGTCTGTGGGATCCCGCTGCGTACTTCTCCGATCTCCAGGTGGCGGCACTGCGAACCATCGTCCAGAAGCGGCTCGGCCTGGCGGAGGACGACGACGAGTGGGCGGTGCTCCGGCCTGATGTGGACGCCGCAACTCGGGCAGAAATGGGGTCGATTGGCGAGGGAGACCGTCATTGGCCGCTGTATGTGGTGGGTGAAAAGATCCTGGAGCACGGTGAGGGCCTGCCGCGGGAGTGGGCGGTGGCCGGGACGGTGGGGTACGAGTTCGCGCAGGCGGCGACTGGCGTGCTGGTGGATCCCGAGGCGCGACCGCTGTTTGACCGGATCTACACCCGCTATACCGGTGAGACCGTGCGCTTCCCGGATCTCGTCTACGAGATGAAGCAGCGGATGATGCGGGAAGCGTTTCCCAGTGAAGTCAATGTTCTGACCAACGTGCTCGACCGGATATCGGATCGTGACCGGCACTCGCGTGATTTCACGGTCAACAATCTCCGGTCAGCCCTGCGGGAAGTGATGGCCTGCTTCCAGGTGTATCGCACGTATACGACCTGCCACGAGCTGGGGGTGAGCGACGACGACACACGGGCGATCCAGGCGGCGATTGCGCAAGCGCGACGGCGGAACCGGGCGATCGACCCATCGGTGTTCTCATTCATTGAAAGTGTGCTGCTGCTCCACGTTACCGACAATCCGCGCGAGCGCCTCGACCAGCGCTGTCATTTCGCGATGAAGGTGCAGCAGCTGACCGGGCCGGTGATGGCCAAGGGGCTGGAAGACACCGCCTTCTACCGCTTCAACCGGCTGGTTTCGCTCAACGAGGTGGGCGGCGACCCAAGCCGGTTCGGCGTATCGGTGGACGAGTTCCATCGTCAGAACAGGGCTCGATTGCGCGAGTGGCCGGCGGCAATGCTGACCTCCTCGACACACGACACCAAGCGGTCGGAAGACGTGCGGGCGCGGATCTCGGTGCTGAGCGAGGTGCCGACAGACTGGCGGGCGGCGATCAACCGGTGGACGCGACAGAACCGCAAACTCAAGGTGATGCTCGATGGAGCGCTGGCTCCGCAACGCGTCGATGAGTACGTGATCTACCAGACGCTGATCGGCACCTGGCCGATGGGCGGCATGGATGCCGGACGGAGGTCGGCCTACAGCGACCGCCTGGCGGAGTACATCATCAAGGTCGCCCGTGAGGCCGACCGGGTGACGAGCTGGACCAACCCTGACGAGGCGTATGAAACCGCCCTGACCGACTTCGTGCGAGGTCTGCTGCAGCCGCGACGGTCGCGCACCTTCATCGCCGATTTCGAGCGCTTCATGGACGATCTGCGGCTAGCCGGGCTGACCAATGCGATGGCCCAGCAGGTCCTGAAACTGACATCGCCTGGTGTCCCCGACATTTATCAGGGGACGGAATTGTGGGACGACAGCCTGGTCGATCCCGACAACCGGCGAGCGGTCGACTTCACCCTGCGACAGGACACGCTGGCGCAGAACGCTGCGGCCGATGCCTGGCCACACGATGACACCGGCGCGACGAAGCTGCGGGTGACGCACCAGCTCCTCGCTTTACGGGCAGATCATCCCGAACTGTTCTCGGCGGGTGACTACGCCGCACTGACCGCCGAGGGGCCCGCGGCAGATCACGTGATCGCATTCTCGCGCAGTGCCGGTGATGTCACCTTGCTGGTGGTCGTGCCACGCCTGGTGGTGAAGCTGGCGAGAAGTCGGAAGGATGCACCGCCCTGGGGTGGAACGAGCGTGGTGCTGCCCCGCGCCCTGCACGATCTCGCCTGGCGGAGCGTCTTCGGTGACGACGAAGCCGTCGTGGTGGCGCGGGATGGCCGCCTCGATCTGGATGAACAATTCGCCAGTTTGCCTGTGGTGGTTCTGGTCAGCACCGGTGCCGAGGAGAAGACTCGATGAGTGACTCGACGCTGCTGGGTGCCACGATCGACGGCGATGGCGTGCAATTTGGGGTCTGGGCGCCGAGCGCGACAGCGAGCGTAACCCTGGAACTGGGCGCCGATGGTGATGGTGGAACC
>JAEZJB010000335.1 GCA_023415845.1 Chloroflexota bacterium
CATTTGCTTCGTCGGCCGTGCCATGGCTGGAGTGCTTCGTGGGGACGCCTCCGGGCGTGCCGCTCGAACAGGGGTGGCGTCTGCCAGGCCAGGCGATTCCGAAGGATGGGTACCTGGTGCCGAACGATGCTCCGGGCTTCGGGCTCGAACTGCCTGACTCCTGGTTCGAACCTTTCTTCGGATAACGAACATCACGAACTGCACGATGCGGACGGCCGGTCTGGGGCATATCCTTCCTGACCGGCCGTCGGATTTTCCGTGCCTCAACTGGCAGCTACGATGCGAGCGGTGAGTGGATAACCTGGTTGATTCCGGCAAGGTTGAGGAGCAGATCGGCCAGTTCAGCCGGTGCCGTCACCATTGCGTTGTGACCAACCCGGAACTCGCGGACATCGAAGCCACGTTCGCGAGCTCGTGCCGCATGCGCCGGAAAAAGGAACTCCGAGCAGAGAATGAAGGATCGTTCGATACCATCATTGGCGCTGTGGGAGACGGAGGCAGGCTCGGTGAAGGTGCCGTAGGGCTGGTCACCGAGACGGGCGTCGATCCAGGCAGCAGTAACAGGATCGGTGATGCCGAAACCTGCCGCGTCGGTCGCGGGCGGTATCCGCCAGCCGTCGCCATAGGTGGCAGCGATCTCGTCCAGGCCTGGGACGCCGATATCGCGGATCGCTTCGCCATCACTGGGCAGGAACGCGTGGAGATAGATCGCGCGGGAGATGCGCTCCTGCGCCCGCTCGACGACACCCGAGACCACCATTCCGCCGTAGCTGTGGCCCACCAGCACCACCTGCGTGAGGTCCTCGTAATGGAGGAGGCCCAGAACGTCGTCGATGTGGGTGGTGAGCGTGATGTCCGGGGCCAGTTGATGCGCTCGATCGCCGAGGCCGGAGAGGGTTGGGGTGAAGACGCTGTGTCCCTGCTCGCGAAGGAGTGGGGCGAGCCAGCGCCAGCACCAGCCACCGTGCCAGGCACCATGAATCAGGACGAAGACCTGACGATCGGTCATGAGGTGCCCCTTTCCTCGGTGATCGTTTGCGCTGATCAGGCCGTGAGTGATTCGGCCGGAATGTTCCCAACTGCCGATTCGGTGGCCGCCCAGGCGGCGATGACGTCATTGGAGGTGCAAACCGTACCGAAACAGGCGGCGAGGGATGCGAGTCCAGCTTCGTGGCGTTCAATGGTCTGCTCAGCAGTGCAGTCGGAGAGCGTGACGGTGTGGAACTCACGTTGGTAGGCGTCGCGCACGGTGCTGCTCACGCAGATATCGGTGGTGAGACCGGCCACGACGACCGTGCGAATCCCCCGCTGGCGAAGCTTTGTGGCCAGGTCTGTGCCCACGAACGCGCTGAAACGTGGCTTCACCACGATCTCGTCGTTTGGTGCCGGAAGGAACCGGGAATCGAAGGCGTTGATCGGCGCGCCTGGCTGCAGCGCCCTTCTCAGCCAATCCTCGTGCTGCCACTGCCAGGCCTCAGTCCACTCATCGTCGTTTACCTGATGCCGCACGAAGGTGCGGGGCACTCCCGCCTCGGCTGCGGCATCCAGCAGGTGGCGCAGGTTGGTCAGCACGTCGTCGACGGGTGGAGAGAGCGGCATGGTGGTGAACAGCGGTTGGATATCGATCACCAGCACCATCGTGTGGGTTGGGTCGACGATGTCGGCAAGCGGGGGACGTGTCATCCTGACCTCCTGGACCTGAACGAGACGATGAAGCTGGACACCAGACTGGAGCCGAGGCGCGGGGGCGATACCTTCGGCTTCACTGGTGACCCGCAGACATCGTAGGTCGGTGAACCCACGTTTACATCCGGGGAACTCCCTATTTTCGGTTGCTGGCGATCCCTATTTTGGCAAAATGCCGCGTTCCCTGGCTTTCGCCACGGCCAGCCGTCGGTTGGGAACGCCGAGTTTGCGAAGAATGGCCGAGACATGATGACCGGCGGTTTTGGGAGAGACCGAGAGGTGCTGGGCGATATCTCGGTCGCTCACCCCGTCGGCGAGCAGCGTGAGGACCTCCAGTTCGCGGCGGGAGAGCAGGTTGGCGTTGGCGCGCGTGGAGGGGCGTGGTCCGCGCGGAATGCCGCGATAGCCGAGCCGTTGCAGGGTCCGGGCAACGCGGGCGGCGTCGGCCACAGCCCCGAGAGCGAGCAACCTGGTGTGAACGCTCCGCAGGCTGGTCTCGCTGATGGCGACGGATTGCGCCCGCAAGGATTCGAGTGGCATGCCCATCTCGTCCCAGCGTGGGGCCGCGTTGGTGATGTCTCCCAGGATTTCCTCACTCCAGGGGGCGCCGAGCCACACCGGGGCCGCGTCGAGGAGACCAAGCCGGTGCTGCCAGAGGGCGAGTTCACTGGCGGTCCACAGATCACCAGCAAGGTACGCGTCGTGGAGCAAGTGTTCCGGGTCTGTGATGATTGCTGGTTCGCCATCTGCCAGCCAGGCTTGCTCCAGGAGGGTCGATTGCACCATGGCGATCGCTACCGGGTCGTCGAAGTTCGTCGCCAGGTTTCGCGCCGCTTCGAGATTGGGGAGGGTTGGCTCCTTGCCCGATCGGAGGCGGGCTCGTGCAGCCACGATGTGCGCTGTCAGCAGCGTGCGGCCCGCCCCGCCACCGCTGACGATGGCAGCCTCCGCCTCGCCAATTGTCGTTTCCCAGTCACCAGCGTTCAGCGAGGAGATCAACCGGGCAGATCCGTAGAGGGCTGCCATCGTGGAGAGGTCCCGCTCCTGAGCGAGCGCAAGCCCCACATTCAAATACGGTTGGGCGGTGGTTCGATGGAAGAATGAAAAGTTTGCCTCGCCCAGCACGATGATGGCTCGGAGCTCATATTCGAGATGACCGATCTGCCGAGCCAGCGCCAGTCCTGCTTCGAGGGTGCTCTGCCCCTGTTCCTGGCTGGTGAGCAGTTCCACCATGCCGAGGGTGATCAGAGCGTGCGCCCTGGCGGCAGGGTCATCCAGGCGGTTGGCGATGGCGATGGACTGCTTCGCCAGGTCGAGGGCGTCATCGAGGCGAAATGCCCGGATTCGCCACTCGGCCAGATACCCCAGGCTTAGGGCGAGGGCCGCGGAATCTGGAAACGCCTGCAACACCCTGACCGATTCTTCGGCAAGTTCGGCCCCAAGCCGGTATCGACCGTCGTAGAGCCAGTAGCGAGAGAGCCGCCGGAGATTGAGCCCGTACCTGAGCAGGTCGTTGGCTTCGAGCCAGAGGTCAGCCGCCATTTGCTGGGAGGTGGTTGCGTCACTCAGTTGGGAGGTCAGGAAGCAGGCGAAGGCATGCGCCTCCAGCATGTTTGCCCTGGTAATGGGAGCGATGATTCCGGCGCACCGCAAGGCACGGGCGTATTGGTCCGCTGTTTCCCGGTGAGATTGGAGCCGGGAGGCTTCTTCGGCGGCGGCAATGGCATATCGGTAGGCTGCCGGGAAGTTGTGGGCGGCCTCGGCGTGAAAGGCAAGGCGTGCGGTGAAGGACTGCCCGTCGGGCCGCTGCTCGAGGTGGGTCAGGATGCGCTGGTGGAGCCTGATGGCGCGAGCAGGAGAAGTTTCGGCTTCGATCACCGCTTGAATCGCTGCATGGCGCAGGGTGATCCGATTGCCTTCGGTGCGCAGCAGCCCGGCGTCGAAGGCTGCCGCGACATCGTCTTCGATTGGGCGGCCGACCACATTGGCCAGGTGAAGCGGGACAACGGGTGCGCCGAACGCTGCGATGGCGTCAAGCGTTTCTCGTGCGTCGAACGTCAGGCTGGAAGCCCTTCCAAGGACGGCGTCCTTGATGGAGATGGGGGTCGTGTTCCCCGTTGCCAGCACCTCGGTGACAAAGAAGGCATTTCCACCGGTATAGGCGTGAAGCGATTCGGGTGAAACCGATGTGCCCGCTGCCAGCGCTCGCACTGCGTCGATCGAAAGTGGCCCGAGTGGCAGATGATGAGCGGATCGATTGGTGGCCAGATCCCCAACCATTTGACGCAGTGGATGATGGGAAGAGAGACCATCGTCCCGATAGGTCACCACGAGCATGGCGGGCAATGACGCCATGCGGCGGCCGAGAAAACGCAAGGTTTCGAGCGAGGCCTGGTCTGCCCAGTGCGCATCCTCGGCCACGATGACGGTAGCGCCGGTAGAGCCGCGGATAGCTTCTTCAATGGCTCGCCACACTTGCAGGCCCGCAGCGAGATCAGCCGGTCGCTCGGTCCCACCTCTCGTCAGGGTTTGAACGAGATCGAGCATTT
>JAEZJB010000365.1 GCA_023415845.1 Chloroflexota bacterium
CAATGGTGCCGATCGCATTCGCGGCCACGCCGCCCTGGTTGAAGTCACCTACGGAAAGGGACGAGTCATCCTGTTCGGCTTCCGGCCGTGGTTTCGCGCCCAGGCCCGAGGCACCTACCGCGCCTTCGTCAACGCCCGCGTCCTCCCCGGCCTGTCCCCGGTCACCGGCGACTTCCCAACATCGCCATCAGGTAACTAGGCCCCCTCCAGCTGCGCTACGCTCGGGACCCCCGCCCCTTCCCACTACCTCGTCATTCTGAGCGGAGTCGAAGAATCCCCGCGCGAAGCGCATCGGCCGCCAGGCCGATCCCTGGTCCCACCCTGCGTCTGCTTGCCTCACCGCGGAGTCACCGATCCCTGTTTCCCTCATGCCACTCACGCCCATCCCCACGCTCCCGTCATCCTGAGCGAAAGCGAAGGATCCATGCGCGAAGCGCATCGAGCGCAGCTCGATCCCTCGGCCACCACTCCCTTCCCGCGCCTGCCCGCGTACGGGCGGACCTGCCGCCGGATCGGCCCACCATTGCTCATTCAGCCACGGAGCGGCTGTCGTCCGCCTTGTCCTATCCCCGCCACCAATCGCTGCCCAAGCACATTCGGGTACGGGCGGACCTGCCGCCGGATCGGAAGCCATTGTCACGGTCCACAATGAGGCGGCTGTTGTCCGCCCTGCCTGCTTGCCGGTGGCCCCAATCCGGCGCGGCTGTTGTCCGCCCCGCGTCCTCGCCCTGCCCCCTTGCCGGCGGCTATCGGTCGCCCTGCCCCCTCGCCCGTCTCGCCTCCTCTTGTCCCGGCGGCCATCCCACTCCCGCCAAATCCACAATCCCGCATACGTACAGCCAATCTCTCCGCCCGTGGCGGGATTTCGCCTCCCCGATGCGTACGATAGATACGACCCGCCAGCCATTACCCCAGCGTCGTCGTCCCGCTCAATCACATCCCGCACGAAATCGCACAAATTCCGCACGAAATCCCCCCGAAAAAGCCCATGGAATCAGGCATTCGCGAATTAGTGAATTAATGAATTTGTGCAGACACGTTTCCCCGAATCGCGGCTTTCGCCCGTCCGCGGAGAACAATCATCAACGGCGTCACACCTGCGCCGAACGCCGTCCCAGTTGAGGAACCAGCATGACGATCGCTCCCAGTCCCCATAACGTCACGATCGCACTGACCACGGCCCACACCCACGGCACCGGCAGGAACCGGAACACCGCGATGACCAGCACCCCAATGGTCATCGCCAGCAGCAGGAAACCCCGGCTCCCATCGTTCCAGGATGCCGGCAGGAAAAGCCGGCCAATCGCCATCCCGGCGACCGCCTGGGTCACGTACAGCCCGACTCCCAGCAGGACCAGCAGAATCATCCCGGCCGGAAAGCCGATCACGGTCACCATCAGCACCACTGCCAGGAGCGGCAGCGCGATCACCGAGAGCAATCCCAACGGCAGTGCTGGAATAATTCGTTGCCCATTCTTGCTCAACATCTGCGCCACCCGCGGTGCGACCAACACAATCAGGCCACCCGTCACCAGCATCCAGAGCGTCCTGAGGAGTCCACCGGACATCGCCTCGAACGGGCTGTCCGAAGTGCTCCAGGGGTCGACGTCATTGTGCGATACGCCCCCCGGAACTTCTGCACCCGAGGCAACGTTGGCGTCCCGCTTTCCGGTCACCGTCACCGGACCCGTGATCCGGGCCGTGTTGGAGATGTCCAGGTTCCCGGTCGAAACGTCGACATTCCCCTCAACCGTGCCGCCAATCGACACTGAACCAACGGTCCCTTCAACATCGCCGGCCACGCGACCACGCATGTCGAGTTCACCACCGGCCACGAGCACGCTGCCATTGATGCGTGCACTGCTGGTCACCGTCAGTTGTCCGCCCAGTACCACGACATCGCCGCCAACGTTTCCCGAGATCGTCACTCTGCCCGCCAACACCCGGATCGAGCCGGAAACGGGGCCGGTAATCGTTGCCTGCCCACTTGCCAGATTCAAGGAGCCCCGAATTGTGCCGTCAATCGTCGCCTGGCCCGCTGCAATCGAAACGTCTCGCTCCGCCCGACCCAGAAAATCGACCGTCCCGCCTGCCAGGTACAGGTCATTCGAAACAGCTTCCGAAGCTTCGATCACCACATCGCTGCCGGTTCTCGTCTCCGCTGCCAGCAACCAGTCGGGCAGGGCGATGAATGCCAGCAGCCCGGCCAGCAGGAGTGCCGACCATCCCATCGCCCGGGAACTCGGACGCCGCGCGGGTTTCGGTGTGTCGACGGTGGACATCGGTGCTGGCACTCCTGAGAGGTTTGGATCAATTCATCAGCAGAATACTCTTGCGACCGGGAAGCGGCTAGCGCGGCCGGGCACTGTCAACGGCGTCGACAAGGGCATCGCTCATGTCCGCCCATCGCGGCGGACGCAGCGGCCACGGCGTATGCACGGCCCGATTGGCGAATACCGCCAGCACCAGCGACCGCTCCGGATCGGCCCACACCAGCGTTCCAGACTGTCCCCAGTGACAGAAGGTGCGTGGCGAGCGTTTAGTCCCGGTCCAGTGGTGTTTCTTGTCGCCGGCCACTTCCCATCCCAATCCCCACGCACCGCGGTTCCAGTGGATGCCGGCCGATCCCACGCCTCCAGGCACGCCGCCTGTCTGGTCCATGATCATCTCGGCGCGAGTGTCATCGGAGAGAGGGGAGGCAGCACCAGGGAGGAACGAAGCCGCGAATAGGGCCGCATCTTGGGGAGTCGCATAGTACCCACCCCACGTAATTCCCAGGCTCCGCCAGTACGCACTGTTGTAGCTCTCCACAGGCGTCCCGGCGGCGGCCGCGTCGTCCACCCACGCGATCCTGTCTGCCAGAACGTCCGTCGGAGTCAACACAATCGACTCCAGACCAAGTGGATCGAGAATCGCCGCTCGGATCTGGCGATGAGCCGTTTCACCGGTCACTTCTTCCAGCGCCCTGCCCGCAATGCCAATCCCCACGTTCGAATAGCGAAGAACCTCGCCTGGAGCAGACTGGAGCGGCACGCCGCACATGACGTCCACGATCTGGTCGAGAGTCGGTTGGTCGCGCATCCGCACACGCTTGACCCCGACGTTCTCGGGAAAGCCGCTGGTGTGGCTGAGCAGGTGGCGCAGTGTCACCCGGTCCCGCAGCGCCTCGACTGGGGGCAGCAGGTCCGGATCGAGCGGTTCGGCTGCCTCCCCCGCGTCAGGCACGTAAAGCCCGACCGGGACGTCCAGCGCCAGCGCTCCCATGTCCACCGCCTGCATGATCGCAGCCGCAGTGATCGGCTTGGACACCGAGGCGAGCGCGAACAGCGTATCTTCATCGACCGGCCGCGCGTCCGCCGCCATGCCTGCCTGGTGCGTGGCAATCACCCCACCGTCAAGCCACACTGCCGCGGCCGCCCCCTTCACGACACCCTCTTGCACCCATGTATCGATGTGGTTGAGGGCATCTTGAACCCCAGGCACGGAACGTCCTTTCCCATTGCGTTGAGAAGCTGATCGGGCAGAGTACACCGGTCACGTCCAGTATCATGATGGCGCTAAGGGTACGACATCGACTCGCACCCATTGGTAGATGAAAGCCGTGATGCACGGCGGAATGTGGAACGGAGCCCAATTCGTATGACAGATGGTGGGACGAGCGTGCATCGCGTGACCGCGCAACCAGACATCATCGTGGCTGAGAACTACGAAGACATGAGCCGCCAGGCAGCGGAGATCGTCGCGTCACACATTGAGACGCATCCTGGTAGCGCCATCACCCTCCCCACGGGTGAAACGCCACGCGGGATGTATGAAGCACTCACTGCCAGAATCAAGGCTGGCGAACTCGACTTCGGCAAGATTCAGTTCTTCTGTCTCGATGACTATCTGGGCAAGGGAATCCATGACGAAACGAGCCTGACCGCATGGCTCGACAAGGCGTTCCTCACGCCGGCTGGATTGGACGGTCCCAACATCCATTTTGTCCCAACCCTGGCTGAAGACCCGGCCGCTGCCGCTCGCGCCTACGAAGCAGAAATTCAGGCTCTCGGCGGTTTCACGCTCGCGGTCCTCGGTCTCGGGCCGAATGGGCACATCGGCTTCAATGAACCCGGGTCGCCCATCGACTCCCGTACGCGGGTGGTTGAACTGACTGACGAGTCCCGTACCCAGAACGCGGCCTACTACGATTCGGGCCAGGCGATTCCAGAGCGGGCCATGACCATCGGCATCGGCACGCTTCTCGAAGCCGACCGCATCGTCCTCATCGTCAGTGGGAGCGGGAAGGCCGGAATCGTCCGCGAAGCCCTTGAAGGGCCGGTGACGTCCGACGTGCCTGGATCGTATCTGCAAACCGTCGCCGACCGTCTCACGGTCCTCCTTGACCCGGAAGCCGCGAGCGAGTTGAACCGCTCCTAGCGAATCCCGTCGTCCCATGGATCGAGGGCCGGAGCTGCATCCGGAAGCTCCGGCCGTACCGCTGCCAGCACCTCTTGGTGCAGGGTGGTCGACGCGCTGGCCAGGATCCCGCCCGAAATGCTCGAAGATCGCTTGTTGTAGTGGTGGCGCCGACCCCAGCAATCGGTCAAAGCCCCTCCCGCCTCATGCGTGAGCAGGTCGATGCACGCCAGGTCCCATTCCTGCGCGATGGAGCCCAGGTTCGACTGCGGCAGCCCGATAAAGGTGTCCCATTCGCGCATGTCCGGCGAGAACGCGCGTGCCTGGTAACCAACCTCAAGAATGTCCGGATCGGGATCACCCAACCGCTCCCCTATCCGCTTGATTGCCGCACCGCGCTCGGCTTCGCGTCCCCCGTACCACTTCGATGAAACGACCCTCGGCGGCATAGGGGGTGGCGCGAAGATCAGTTGGGAGGTGGTCCCATCAAGGGTCTCCCACGCCCCCTCGCCGACGACAGCGGCTTGCACCCGTCCTACCGCAGGTTGGACAGAAACCGCCACGACCGGTGATCCATCAACCACGAGCGCGATCATCACATCAAACAGCCCGGTTCGCTCGACGTACTGAGCCGTTCCGTCGATCGGGTCCACGATCCAGCACCGCGAGGAGGCCAGGCGATCGGATTCTTTGGCACCTTCTTCGGTGAGGAACGCATCTTGGGGAAACGCCTCGCTGATCACTTCCCGGATCACCCGGTCCGATGCCAGGTCGGCATCCGTCACCGGCGAGCCATCTCCCTTGATATAGGTCTCCGCGGAGTCGGCATCGTAGAAGGTCATGATCATGTGGGCCGCCCGGCGTCCAGCTTCGAGCGCGACTTCGAGTTCGGGACGAAACCGACCAGCACGGTCAAGGAGTTGCTTCATGGCAGCGAGGGGTCCTCATTCGGCAGGAAAAGCGCGGAAGAGTTGCAAGGTGTACGCAAATGGATCAACATGGCGACGGAAATCCGCGTCACGACAGCGCAAGGGTAGCATCACGGCGGCGGGTGCGATATTGTGAACTGCATCACATCGTGACGGCCCGTACCCCACGATGACCACGGTTTGTGCACAAGGAGGGGAACCACGTGTTTGCAACCAATGGGAAGCGACGAAATGCACTGTCTATCGCTGCAGTGAGCCTGAGTGCTCTACTACTCGTGAGCTGCGGTGGAGATGACGACGAGGACACCACTCCGACTGCTGCGCCGCCAACCGAGGCTGCCGTGGAAGAAACCGTGGAGGCCACTGAGCCTGTAATGGCGGAAGAAACCGAAGTGGTTGTATCTACTCCGGTGATGGCTGCTTCACCGTCGGTTGCCACTCCGATCACCTCACCAGGTGGAATGGCCTCGCCGGCTGCCGCAACGCCTGAGGACGTCGTGATGCCGGTTATCCCAGCCACCGAAGAGATCGCCACCCCCGTTGCATCTCCATCGGCCAGTCCGGTTGCAAGTCCGGTAGCCTCGCCAGTGGCTTCGCCCGCAAGCTAGCCGGCCTCAACCGCCGCGAAACCTTCAGCCCCCTGATGTGCATCATCAGGGGGCTGTCGCATTCTCGGAATGCTCACCGGTGTACCATTGATCGTCAGACAGAGGCACTCCTCTCGCTGGGTGCGTGAGGCATCATCGCTCCAACCAAAGGCATCGTCAGTGGCGAACCAGCAACCCAGTTTCAACGACCAGACGACAGTTGAAGACGAAGCTTTCGCACTACCGGTACCCGAAATGGATCACGCAGAGGAACAATCGAGGGCATCAGGCGAAACCTCGCCCGGCCTCGAATACGCCCACGACGATGAAGGGCTCGACTATCGCCGCCGGTACCGGGGCCTCATTGGCGTGGCGTCGAAGGTGCCCATCCGCGATCGTTCTGTTCTCTCCCTTGTTTATACCCCCGGTGTGGCGGAAGCCTGTCTGGCGATCAAGGAAGAGCCACTCCGCTCGTATGAGTTGACCTGCCGCGGCAATACTGTCGCGATCCTCACCGATGGTTCCGATATCTTCGGCCGGGAGGTTGGTCCTCCAGAAGCTGCCATACCCATCGAAGAGGCCAAGAGCGTCATCTTCAAGACCTTCGCCGGCGTCGACGCGGTTCCCATCTGCCTGTCAACCCACGACGTGGGCGAGATCGTGGACACCGGTGTGGCGATCTCACCGACATTCGGCGCCATCTGCCTCGACGACATTTCCTCTCCTCGGGCCTTTACCATCGCTGATAACCTCGACAAGGCCGCCAACATCCCGATCTTCTCCAACCAGCACCATGGAACGGCCATCCTCGTCCTCGGAGCACTTCGCAACGCTGCCAGGGTCACTGGCCGAAAGCTCGAGGACCTCAAAGTGGTCCTCAGCGGTGCTGGCATTGCCGGAATTGGCGTGGCTCGCCTGCTCACACGCGCGGGGGTAAAGGACCTCGTGGTCTGTGACCGCGCTGGAGCCATTCACCGCTATCGCCCGGAGCGCATGAACTGGGCAAAGTCCTACGTCGCCAAGGAGACCAATCGCAACGAGCGACGTGGAAGCCTCGCCGAAATGCTGGTCGGAGCTGACGCATTTATCGGTCTGTCCACGGGAGGTATCGTCACCCCCGAGATGATCTCGACCATGGCGCCCGAGCCCATTGTCTTCGCCCTGGCCGTGCCAAACCCGGAGATCCTGCCTGACGATGCGCGCCGAGGCGGTGCTCGCGTTGTCGCCACCGGCAGGTCCGATTTCCCGAACCACATGGACGTGTCGCTGGTGTTCCCAGGTTTCTT